>CAUABN010000204.1:0-3486 GCA_958427275.1 uncultured Anaerotruncus sp. | reverse complement strand
TCTTGCGGTGGATGCGGGGCTTGAGATAGTTCCCGTTATAAACAAAATAGATCTTCCGTCCGCCGATGCGGATGCCTGCCGCCATGAGATCGAAGAAGTGATAGGCATACCTGCCGAGGGCTGCCCCGCGATTTCCGCAAAAATGGGAATAAACATCGGGGACGTGCTTGAGGCGATAGTGCGCGACATCCCGGCGCCCGACGGCGACCCGGAGGCGCCCCTCAAGTGTCTGATATTCGACTCGTACTACGACAGCTACCTCGGCGTTGTGGTCTATGTCCGCGTAAAGGACGGGACTCTCCGCGCCGGAGACCGCATAATGCTTATGAACACCAAAACGACCTTTGATGTCGTTGAGGTCGGCACCATGGAGCCATTCGGACTTCAGAAGCGCGAGCTTCTGTCGGCGGGAGACGTCGGGTACATCACGGCGTCGATCAAGAGCGTCGGTGACACGCAGGTGGGCGATACCGTAACGCTTGCCTCACGTCCCGCCGATTCGCCGCTGCCCGGCTTCAAGGCGGTGCAGCCGATGGTTTATGCCGGAATTTATCCCGAGGACGGCGCGCGCTACGGCGATCTGCGTGACGCGCTTGAAAAGCTGCGTCTCAACGATGCGGCGCTCTCATTTGAGCCGGAGACCTCGATAGCGCTCGGCTTCGGCTTCCGTTGCGGCTTTCTCGGGCTTCTTCACATGGAGATAATCGAGGAGCGGCTCGAGCGCGAGTTCAATCTTGACCTTATCACCACCGCGCCGAGCGTTATTTACGAGGTAAAGCTCAAAAAGGGCGACACGGTGCGCATAGACAATCCGGCAAGCTACCCGAACCCCGACGAGATCGAGGTGGCGCGTGAGCCGATAGTCAAGGCGAGCATAATAACGCCGACCGAGTATGTCGGCGGGCTTATGGATCTCTGCCAGGATCGCCGCGGCGTTTTTATCGATATGAAGTACCTTGACGATATCCGCGCCGAATTGCACTACGAGCTTCCGCTGAACGAGATAATATACGATTTCTTCGACGCACTCAAAAGCCGCTCACGCGGGTACGCGTCGCTTGACTACGAATTCCTTGAATACCGCGACTCAAAGCTCTGCAAGCTGGACTTCCTGCTGAACGGCGACAAGGTTGATGCGCTTTCCTTTATAGTTCATGAGGAAAAGGCATATGCGCGTGCGCGCAGGATCGCCGAGAGGCTCAAGGACAACATCCCGCGTCAGCTTTTCGAGATCCCGATACAGGCGGCGATAGGCTCGCGCATAATTGCACGTGAGACGGTAAAGGCAATGCGCAAGGATGTGCTTGCAAAGTGCTACGGCGGCGACATCACGCGTAAAAAGAAGCTGCTTGAAAAGCAGAAGGAAGGCAAAAAGAAGATGCGCCGGCTCGGCTCGGTGCAGATATCGCCCGAGGCGTTTATGGCAGTGCTCAAGCTGGGCGACGATACAAAGTAATTCCCGGGGAAAGGAAAAAAACACGATGGCAATATCAGTTATTTTAGGAATAATAGAAAAAAAGCCGCTCGGTCTTTATATACACATTCCGTTCTGCCGCAGTAAATGCGAGTACTGCGATTTCTGCTCATTCGTTCCCAACAACAGCGCGGTGGTGGAGCATTACACAGACGCGCTCCTGCTCCAGATGGAGGACTGGCGCGACAAGTGCCGTCCTTACGAGATAGACACCGTTTACATCGGCGGCGGCACGCCGACATATCTTGACCTGCCGCACATACAGCGTATCATCGATGGCGTATGGCGCAACTTCAAGGTGAAAAAGAACGCCGAGATATCAATGGAGTCCAATCCCGCGACGGTCGATCCTGAAAGTCTGCGCCGCATACGCCGGCTCGGCGTCAACCGTCTTAGCATAGGCGTGCAGAGCGCCGTTCCCGGCGAGCTGAAGGCTCTCGGCAGGACGCACAGCGTCACCGAGGCGGAGGCTGCGTTCAACGATGCGCGCCGCGCGGGTTTTGAGAACATCAATCTTGACCTCATGTACGGCATTCCCGAGCAGACGGTCGATTCCTTTATGCAGTCGCTTTCCTTTGCCGCGTCACGCGCGCCGGAACACATTTCGCTCTATTCGCTTAAAATAGAAGATGGAACGCCTTTTGCGCGCCGCCGCGAGTCCCTGCCGCTTCCCGGCGAGGATGCCGAGTACGAAATGTACATGCGTGCGGTGGATTATCTTGATGCGCGCGGCTACAAGAGATACGAGATATCCAACTTTGCCAAGCCGGGGTACGAATCGCGTCACAACCTCAAATACTGGCACTGCGACGAATATCTCGGTTTGGGCGCAAGTGCGCATTCCTACTTCGGGCGCGAGCGTTTTTCCGCCACCCGCGTAGTGCGCGACTACATCGACGGGCTTGAGATAATCGGCTCCGACATCAACATAATCGCGAGCTGCGACAAGATACGCTCCCGCGAGAGCATGGACGAATACGTCATGCTCGGCATGCGCCTTGATGAGGGTGTGAACATACGTGCGTTCGATGCGCGTTTCGGCGTATCCTTCAAGGAAAAATACGGAGTTCTTTTTGACGAGTACATAAAGGACGGCTTTGTCGAATGCGACGGTGAAAATTACCGCTTTACCTCCAACGGAATGTTCGTCTCCAACTACATACTCTCCAGCGTGCTTGACCTCGGTGTGAGCGCCAAGTGAGCGGAGCGGTAAAATTAAGATTTTCACAATTTTCCCATTGACAAAAGTCCCGGATGAGGGTACAATATTATCATAAGAGGTGACACGATGGACAATACAAAAAACAACAAAACAAACGAAGAACTGTTCGAGGCGGAGACGGTAACTCTGCTTGATGAGGACAACAACGAGATAGAATTCGAGGTCATCGGCGGCTGTGTGGTCGACGGGGTACAGTACTTTGCGCTTATCCCGGCAGGCTCTGCCGACGAGGACGGCGGCTTTACCGAGTACATCATTCTCAAGAGCGTTAAGGATGATGCGGGCGAGGAGGAGCTTATCGAGATCGAGGACGACGCCGAGTTTGACCGCGTTGCCGCGACCTTTGACGATGCCTTTGACGCCGAATACGACTACGATGCCGAATAAGGCTCGTACCTGCTACTGATTTTTTTCCTGCTTAGTTCGTGATAACCGTCTGAACGGAACCGACACTACTTTCAAGGGATCTGAAATATGGATTCGAGGGTGGTTTGCAGACCTCCCCCGGCGCGACCGCAATTGACTTGTCTTGCCTCGCGCCGGGGACGCTGGGAGCAGTAAAGCCCGAGATAAGATCCCACCTTGCTCGGCAGGGTTTCCAACCGGCGGTTACACGGCTCGGCGGGGTTTTCTTTATACTCGGGTGGCGTTAGTGCAGATTTGTAGCCGCATACCCCGACCGTGAAGTGAGGACAGAGTCTTATCTACTACACGTCTTTAGTTACATCTGAACATGGGGAACTTGTCGGCGAGGTAAGTACCGGTTTATATCATATTTCACGTCTTAAGT
>CAUABN010000203.1:0-3495 GCA_958427275.1 uncultured Anaerotruncus sp. | reverse complement strand
CACAAAGGATCAATTCAATGAAAAGAATTACGGAGAGTCAATTCCGTATAAGATGGAAGAGCTCGACAGCTCTCAGATCGACACAGCAACATATCAGCGCGGGCTCAACCGCAAAAAGGTTGAACGCATTGCAGCGGAGTTCAATGAGCGTATTGCTAACGAGCCGAAAGTCAGCTACCGTGACGGAAAATATTACGTATTTGACGGACACCATACCGTGGAGGCGAGAAAAATGCTGAACGGTGGGCGTGATCTCAAAATCGTTTGCAAGGTTTTCTACGACATGACACGCGAGGAAGAAGCACTTTTATTTGCGGCACAGACTGGGGTTTCGTCCAAACCTACACCGGGAACTACACTGCGTGCCAAAGCAATCGGAAACGACCGGGAAACATTGAATTTCATAAAGATCAATAAGGAATTGGAGGTACAGCCGAGCTTTTCAGATGTGAACGGCAAGTATCGCCTCAGATGTATCAACACAGCACGGCAGGAATACAGCAAGATCGGTGCAAGACAGTACAGAAAAGCGATGAAGACTATCGTAGACGCTTGGCAAGGCAAGTCGGCGTCCTTACTTGCCGATGTGATTACTACGATCTGTTCCTTTGTCAATATCTATGACGTAGAATACAGCCATGCTAAGCTGGTTAAGAAACTGTCGTGCATAGAACCCTGCGATATTGTTCGCGCGGCGAGAACCGTAAGCGAGGACGGCGGCAGAAAAAATGCACTCAAACTTGTGCTGGATCTCTATAACACCGGTAATATAAAAGATCCGCTGCCTGTCAAATTCTAAATCAGTCTATTCCTCCGAATAGGAACTGTCTTGCGACAGTTCCGCGTACATAACCGAGCAAACGCTGCGGCAGAACATTAGGAGGCAGTAATGAACGCAAAGATAATGCGCGGAGAGCTATATTATGCGGATTTGAGTCCGGTTGTCGGCTCAGAACAGGGCGGGGTGCGCCCTGTGTTGATCCTTCAGAACAATGTTGGAAATAAGTATAGTCCAACAGTGGTTGTGACGCCAATTACAAGCAGGCTCGGAAAAGCAAAGCTACCGACGCACGTCACAATCGGATCTACTCAGTTAGCAAAGGACTCAATTGCTTTGTTAGAGCATATCAGGACGATAGACAAAAGGCGGCTTTCAGATTACATCGGAAAGGCAACGGCAGAGGAAATGAAACAGATCGAAGATGCTCTGCTTGTGAGCGTAGGAATGGATGGTAGATATGAATATGCGATTTGAGTTCGATGAAAACAGAAAACCGATCCTCAAAATGGAGGATAACGGTGTAAAGATAACGATTTCTTTCTCGGACAAGCCGAAGAATACCAATTTGAAGCAGACAATCGTAGATCTGTTGACTTCGGCATATGAGCAAAAAGTCATTAGATCAATGGTCTAAAAAGACCGAGCCGAAATCTATCGGCTCGGTGAAAGATACATATTATAGGCACATCGTCATATAGGACGGAATACAGATGATGTCATCTTTTACGGACAGATTCTTGGTGTGGATCACATAGGCTTTGCCGATACGGTTGCGATACAGATCCACAAATTTTCCCAGCGAAGTTGTTGTATATTTCTTTCCGGATTTGACCTCGATGGGATAAATCTTCGGTTTTGTAATACTGCCGTTGGAGATCAGAAAGTCAATCTCAATGTCATTCCTATGTTTTTCTTCACTGTATCTTGTAAAGAAAAACAATTTATATCCGTTGGCTACCAAGCATTGGGCAATCGCATTCTCAAAAAGCATTCCTTCATTGATGGAGAGATTGTTATGCAGTATCTGCTTATATAGCTCTCCTTCGGAAATTTCACTTTCGGTAAATGCGTGGCTGACAAGCAAGCCTGTATCTCCCATATAGCATTTGATATAAGTCCGATCCTCATTCAAAGATAATCCGACATTTGGGTCATTGCAGTTAAAGCACTCATTAGTCATCATGGAATTGCCAAGCCAAAAGAATGTATCCTGATACAATGGGTAATTGGCGTTTCTCTCAATATTGGACAAACGAACCCTTTTTTCGTGCAGGGACAGGAACGCCGGAATCTGCTCAAAGATAGATAGTATACGTGAGCGGTACTTAACGTCCGCTTTTCCGATGTCATTTCGATAGAGCGTCAGAATATCGCGCTTTTCGGCATCTGCCATATGAAAACTGCGATTGTTTTCAAGGTAAGCGGATACGCTACGTGGCATTCCCCCAACCAGGATATATTGCTTAAAAAGCAGCATGGCTTTGTGGTGCAAAGTATCCTCAAGTGGGGTAAGGTCATTGAAGCATTTACGAATATAGTAAACAAGGAGGTCTTCGCCGAAAGCCCAGCAAAATTCCTCAAAATCCATCGGGTACATCTTAATGGTTCGTTCTTCTGACGGAATTGTTATATCCTTTACGTTTTCCTGTATGGAGATCAGCGAGCCTGTTTCGATGTAATCGAATCTGCCGTCCTTCACCAACTTCTTAATTGATTGCCTCGCTTTGGGGAACTTTTGCACTTCATCAAATATAATGAGAGATTCGCCGGGATAGAGTTGCTTCCCGTATTCGGTGCTGAGTATCATAAAAAAAGTGTCAAGGTCATTCAGATATTTGTTGAAGGCATCTTCCACAATATCAGAAGCATCGTTGAAGTCGATTAACAAATAACTTTTGTATTCTGCTTTTGCAAATTCCTCCACAATAGTGGATTTTCCGATTCGACGTGCTCCTTCAACCATCAAGGCCTTGTCGCCGGAAGCGTTTTTTTTCCAATCAAGAAGTTTACCATATATCTTTCGTTTGAAAATCATAACTGTACCCTCCTTCTGTTCTAATAGTATATCACGGAAAAAGAAAAAACGCAAGATAAAAAAGCGAGAAAACATGTAAAAACGCAATATAAATATTAATAAATATGTGTAAAAACGCATGATTTCGAATCAGAACTGCTGTTACAGAAATTAAATCATATACATGGAAAACAAATTGCACAGTTGCAATCAGGGATGCGCTTAGCTATAATGTAGTAGCAGGTCAGATCTGTGTGATCCTTGATAATTGAATAGCAGTTAGTGTTTTCTCGTTACATATATAATAAGAAAGGAAACATAGATACCCAAGTATCAAATCCCGTAGCAACCCCGGACAGAAAATGTGTGTATCCACATTCGATAAGATGGTTTATAACCTTGCATAGCTCTTCCCGAAATGAGAGATAGTTCTCGTCTTGCATATTTTCCTCAAAAGGCATTTTCTCCGGACGGTAACCCGTAAAAGCAACAGAATTCATAATACTACCCCCAACAAGCATACTTTCAGTTATGATTATATCATAAAAGTGCGCATTTCTCAACCTTTAGTTATTATATCTTCCAAATAGTTTCTACAAGAAATCGCACAAATAAAATATACTATTGGTAAGATACTATAACCAGTAGGAGGTGGTAGAATGAGCAATACTTCAATAGGCAAACGCATTCGGTTCTATCG
>CAUABN010000202.1:0-3495 GCA_958427275.1 uncultured Anaerotruncus sp. | reverse complement strand
CTATTGCGTTCACGCGGATGCCGACCTTCGAAAAATGCACCGCAAGCCATTGCGTGAAGTTTGATATCGCCGCCTTTGCACCGGAATACGCAGGGATTTTTGTAAGCGGCGTAAATGCGTTCATTGACGAGATATTGAGGATCGAACAGCCCTCCTTGCCTATCATCTGGCGTGCAAACGCCTGAGTGGGCAGGAGCGAACCGAGAAAGTTCAGTCCGAATACAAAGCTCACACCGTCGGGATCGAGGTCGAAAAAGCTTTTCGTCTCGTCGTCGATGTCGCCCGGCTCAAAATACTCCTTGTCGGTGGTGGCGCGCGGATTGTTTCCGCCCGCGCCGTTTATAAGGATATCACAGCTTCCAAGCTCTGCGGCAACGCGCACGGCTGTCGCCTCGCACGCGGCGCGGTCGAGCACATTGCAGACAAACGCCGCGGCGTGCCCGCCCTCGGAATTTATTTCATCGGCAATGCGGCGCGCGGCTTCCTCATTGATATCGAGCAGAGCCACCGACGCGCCGGCGCGCGCCAGCACGCGTGCAAAATCACTGCAAAGAACGCCGCCTGCACCCGTGACAACGGCTACCTTGCCGCCGAGATCCGTATCAATAACATTTCTTTTCATCATTTTCTCCTTCATCTGCCCGCCTTGGTGCAGGCTTCAAACAGTCCGTTTATATAAGCGGCGCCGAGCGCACGGTCATAAAGACCGTAGCCGGGTCTGCCCGCCTCGCCCCATATCATGCGTCCGTGATCGGGTCTTACATATCCGTCAAAGCCGCAGTCCACGAGCGCGCGCACTATCGCGTACATATCAAGGCTACCCGCCGAGGAAAGGTGCGCCCTCTCCTCAAACGATCCGCCGCCCATTATCTTTACATTGCGTATATGCATGAACGCTATGCGGTCCGCGGCGGCATACTTGCGCACCATTGCGGGAATGTCGTTTCCCGGCACACAGCCGAGCGAGCCGGTGCAGAAGCAAAGCGAATTTGCAGGGCTGTCGTACAGCGCGAGCATACGGTCAAGATTTGCCTCGCAGGTGATGATCCGCGGCAGCCCGAAGATCGGATACGGCGGATCGTCCGGATGTATCGCCATTCTCACGCCCGCCTCCTCGGCGACCGGGATAACACGGCAAAGGAAATGCTCAAGGCTACGCCAGAGTCCATCCTCGCCAAGCTCGGAATATGCGGCGATAAGCCCGCGCACCTCATCCTGCGTATAGCTGGCATCCCAACCGGGCAGATGGATATCCTCGTGCAGAGGATCAAGCCCACGCAGGCTGTCGGCGTAAAGCACGAGCGACGTCGAGCCGTCTGCGGCGCGGCGGTCAAGCTCGGTGCGCGTCCAGTCAAATACCGGCATAAAATTATAGGTGACGCACTTTACGCCCACCTCGGCGCAGCGGCGTATATTTTCGCAATAATTGTCGATGAGGCTGTCGGCATCCGGTCTGCCGAGCTTTATATCCTCATGCACCGGGATCGATTCGACAACATCAAACACAAGACCGTGACTGCGGCATGCCTCTGCAATGGCGGCAAGGCTCTCGCGCGACCACACGCCGCCCGGCTTTACGTCATACACCGCCGACACTACCGAGCGCATGCCCGGTATCTGCGATATGTATTCAAGGCTCACGGGGTCGTCTGCTCCGTACCAACGGAATGACAGCTTCATTTTCCTGCGTCCTCCTCAAGTCCGAAATATTTAAGAGCATTTTCATAGCACACACCGCGCACTATGCGCATAAGTGCATCGCGGTCGTCGGGATATCTGCCAGACTCCACCATGCCGCCGAGCATATCGCAAAGTATGCGGCGGAAATATTCATGCCTGGCATAGCTCAGGAAACTGCGCGAATCGGTAAGCATACCGATAAACGTGCCCAGCACACCGTGCGCGGCGACTCCCGCAAGCTGCTCGCGTATGCCGTCCTCGTGATCGTTGAACCACCACGCGCTGCCGTGCTGTATCTTTCCCGGCACGCCGGGGGACTGAAACGCACCGGCAAGCGTGTCCAGCCACGCGTTGTCTGTGGGATCGAGGCTGTAAAGCACCGTGCGCGGCAGTGCGTCCGCACTCTCAAGCATATCAAAAAGGCGATACGCATCGGCGGCGGCAGCGGCGCACCCGATGGAATCAAATCCGGTATCGGGTCCAAGCGCGCGCATGGCGCGGCTGTTCGGATTGCGTACACAGCTGAAATGCATCTGCATGACCCATCCGCGGCGCGCGTACTCCGTGGCGCAGAAGGCGAGCAGGTATGTCTGATATTTTTCGACAGCGACCGCATCGGGCGTCTCTCCCGACATTGCGCGGCGGAATATATCCGCGATCTCGCTCTCGGTCGCCGCACGGCAGACCGGACGCCACATGCCGTGGTCGGCGGCGCGGCAACCCGCGCGTCCGAATGCATCCATACGCGCCGCAAGCGCACGCAAAAGCTCCGCAGGCGATGTTATTTCAATGCCCGCCGCCTTGCCGAGGCGCGCAATATAATCGGAAAAGCCCGGCTTTGCCGGCTCAAGCGCGGGGTCGGGACGGAACGTCGGGCATACGCGCGTACCGAACGACCCGTCAGCCGCCAGACGCTCATGCCACTCAAGCCCGCACGCGGGATCGTCGGTCGTGCCTATCATAACGACTCCGCTCTTTTTTATCAGACCGCGCGGCGTGAGCGCGGGATCGTTTTTAAGTCTGTCCTCGCATATATCCCACACGCGGTCCGCCGTATCGCCGCCGAGCGTTCCGGTATAGTCAAAATAGCGTCGAAGCTCAAGGTGGCACCATGCATAAAGCGGATTCCCGGCAGCAAGCGGCAATACCTCCGCAAAGCGGCGGAATTTTTCGCGTCCGGGCGCGCCGCCCGTGATAAACTCCTCGCTGACGCCAGCCGCGCGCATCAGCCGCCATTTATAATGGTCTCCGCCGAGCCAGAGGTCCGCCATGCTGTCAAAGCGGCGGTCCTCCCATATCTCGCGCGGGCTTATATGGCAGTGGTAATCTACTATGGGAAGCGGCGCGGCGTTATGCCACAGCGCAAGTCCCACATCATTTGATATCAGGTAGTCGTCGGCAATGAATTTTTTCATCTGGATCTGTTCCTTTTATTTTTTCGTCCGGAAAATATCTCTCGCGTTGCGCATATTTTATCAGCAAGGCAAAGTATAACGCTTTCGCGGTAGCGCGGCAGCGTCAGATTCATCGGGAACATATGTGCGCGTATCATGTTGCGCTCTATCCGGTTGAGTCCGAAGTCACGCTCGGCATTCCGCTCCGCTCTCGCCGCGTGAATGAATCCGTGAAAGCGGTGGCTTTTATCCGGCACATGCCAGTCGTAAAGAAAGTAATCGTGCAGAAGCGCGCCGCGCACGAGCGAGCGCTCGTCCACACGGAACGGAAGTTTTTCCGCCATGCGAACACACAGCCTTGCAACATCGAGCGAATGCTCGTATACGCTGACGCCGCCGTGCTGGATGAACTGCCTCTCCC
>CAUABN010000201.1:0-3508 GCA_958427275.1 uncultured Anaerotruncus sp. | reverse complement strand
CGTGGGCGACACGAACGGTAAGGGAGGAAAGAGGATTTGAAAAGGTTTACTGCCGCGATAATTGCAATGCTGTTATGTTTATGCTTGTGTGCCTGCAGGGACGGCGGAGCTTCCACGATGACTTCGGGCAACGTCACACCTCCGGAGTATATTTATCCTTTTTGCTATGACTCGTTGAGTCTTCTCAGGGAAGCTGTGAGCGCGGATGGGGAATTGTATGACGAGCTGTCACGGAAGGGCGCCGGAAGCGAAATAATTGACGGGTTCGGGACTTTTATCGAAAAGTATAAGTCGCAGGGCGTGATCGTGCCGTTCATGAACGGTAAAGAAATAGAGTTCCGCGATGAAGAGGGGTACTCAAACATTTCGGTGTTCCCGTCAGAGGCTTACGGACTACCGTGGGTGATTTTTTATCCGTCCGTACCTACGGGAGAAAACTTTTATATAAAACTGACCTGTTTGCCTGACAGCATCGTTAAAACTCAAAAAGCTCCCACGGCTTCCAACGTGATCAAAATAATTTCACCCGATTCTCCGAATATAAATAACGTTGGGGAACTGCACGAAAGAATATATGATCGGATAACAGAGCTTGAAGGCCGTAAGGTCACGGCTATGGTCATCGAATACAAGACCGATAAAAGGGACAGTATTTTCTTCGTATACGGTGAAATGCTCGTTGAAGTAAGATGCGACCCCGCGGTATGGGATGCAAAGTGGTTTTCCTGCTTATCATTTGAGAGCATTGCCGGCTGAATAAATTTGCGGCGCAGAACCTCCGCGCAAAAATGTGATACTTCCGGTGAAGTTTTGTGAGTATACAAAAAGCCGTCCGATCGGATGGCTTTTTGTATTTGCGGGCGCTGAGCTATCTGCCTATCACGCTTGTGCTTAAACCGTAAGTGCTGTTCTTGCGCATTCAAGGAGCGCGTCGCGGTCAGAGTACGGAACCCGCTGTCCGTTAATGAGCTGAAAATCCTCCGCGCCCTTGCCGGCGAGAAGCACGATGTCTCCCTCGCGCGCGATCGAGACCGCATATCTTACAGCCTCAGTACGGTTGGGGATCTTTATATAATCGCACGATGCTCCGGGTTTGAAGGCGGCGGCGATCTCGTTTATCGTTTCACGCGGGTCCTCAAAATCCGGATTGTCGGCTGTGAGTATACAGAAGTCCGCGAGAAGTGAGGCAACCTCGCCAAGCTCGTGACGTCGTGTTTTCGTGCGTCCGCCGACTGATCCGAACAGACATATCAGTCTGCGCGGGCGGTATTTGCGCAGGGTGAGGAGCACCGATTCAAGCGCCAGACCGTTGTGTGCATAATCGACCACGAACGTAATGCCGGAGCCGGGCAGGGCATCGACCGTCTGGAATCTTCCGGCGGCTGTTACATCAGTGAGCGCTTCAATCGACGTATCAACGGGGACTCCCAATGTCCCCGTTGCAGCAACGGCGCAAAGTGCGTTCATAAGGTTGAATTTACCCGGCAGGGGCAACTTTATGCTGTATTCGGCGCCGTTGTGCGTCACATGCGCGGACACGCCGAGGTGCGAGCCGTTACGTTCAAGCTCCGTGTCGGACAGACAGAAGTCCGCGTTGCGGTCGTTCTCGGAAAATGATATTCTTTTGCGTCCCTTGAAGCCGTCGAGCATGTAGTCCGACATTTTGTCATCGGCATTGTATACAGCCGCCTTTGCGCCGAAATCGGTGAACAGCTTGTGCTTGCATGCGGCGTAGTGCTCGACTGTCGGATGCTCTGCGCCGCCGATATGGTCGGTCGAGAAGTTCGTAAAGCATACCGTGTCGAATCTTATACCGCGCACACGCCCCATATACAGTCCCTGTGAGGATACCTCCATGACCACGGCGCGCATGCCTGCGTCAATCATTTCGCGCATTGTGCGCTGTAATTCAAGGCTCTCCGGGGTCGTGTTTACCGTTGGATATGTTTTCCCGCCGTAGCTTATCCCGCTTGTGCCGATATATCCGGCGGGAATGCCCGTTTTGTTGAGAATGTGCGCTGCCATCAGCGCCGATGTGGTTTTTCCCTTTGTGCCGGTTATGCCGATGACCTTTAGCTCGCGCGACGGAAAGCCGTAAAATGCCGACGCAATATCGGCAAGGGCGGCGCGCGTGCTGCGTACGGTTATAACTGTTGCGTCGTCGGGTATATCAACCTCTCCGGAGGCTATAAAAACGCGGCACCCGCGGTCGTAAGCCATAGGCGCAAAAAAATGACCATCGGCGGTGGCTCCCTTTATGCATACAAAAACGGATCCGGAACCCGCCTGGCGCGAATCCGAGCATATGTTTACGATTTCGTGATCGGTCTTTATTTCATGCAGATGCCTTTTCATGCCCGCCGATTCGATAAGTGTGCTGATGTGCATTGTTTTTACCATTGCCTTTTTTATGTATGTAAATAAGTATACCACATTTTTATTCCGAAATAAACCCCAAAACGCAAAAAAACAGGCGTAAACGGCTGAAAATATCTTCCAAAGCACTTGCAATGCGGCGGTGAGGGTAGTATAATATACAAAAAGGATCGGAGGGACGGCGTGCATATGACTCAAAAGGACACACTGAGGATTTTTTCGCATATACCGCAACTGGCAACAAAACGGCTCGTCCTGCGAGGGCTTCGTGTAGCGGATTCATACGATATGTATGAGTATGCTCGCCGCGCGGATGTGACGCGGTATCTCACATGGAAGCCGCATCCGAACAGGGAATTCACCAAGGAATATCTTGAGTACATCCTTACAAGATATCGCGCGGGCGAGTTTTTTGACTGGGCTGTTATATGGCACGAGGGCGGCGAGCCGGGTGACAAAATGATAGGAACCTGCGGGTTCACGCGGTTCGACTATTCAAACAACTCTGCCGAGATCGGATATGTTATAAATCCCGAGTTCCGCGGCAGAGGGATAGCGGGCGAGGCGGCGAGACGTGTTATCAGATTCGGGTTTGAGGACCTCGGACTCAACCGGATCGAGGCGCGGTATATGGATGGGAATATTGCCTCGCGCAAGGTCATGGAAAAGCTCGGGATGAAATACGAGGGGACGATGCGCGGAGTGCTGCGTCTGGGGAACGAGTACCGCGACGTTGGCGTGTGCGCACTGCTCTATGACGAATATAACCGCTGGATGGGCTGAAGCAGTCTGCCTTATGAAATAATAAAATAAAATACCGGGTCGGGGCGCACCCCGATCCGGTATTTTTATCCGCTGTCGTGCGGAATATTTCACGTGGGAAGCATGATCCCCGGGATCAGTCTTCCTTGTTTTCTTTGGCTTTCTTCTTGTTGACCATTATGTTGGTCAGGATGCCGAGGATGAGGGCGCAGGCGACCTCGGTCACGGTAACGGGACCGAAGCTGACCGTGAGTCCGCCGACACCGGCGATGAGGATAACGGATACCACGAAGAGGTTGCGGTTGTCGCCGAGGTCTACCGTCTGTATCATCTTAAGACCCGACACAGCGATGAAGCCGTAGAGCGCGAT
>CAUABN010000200.1:0-3532 GCA_958427275.1 uncultured Anaerotruncus sp. | reverse complement strand
CTCTCACTTGAGATGGGCTTTGTCAGTAATCTGAGGATGACCTTGGTCGTCCTTTTGTTGTTGAAGAAGCACAGAATAAGCCGAATCCCCTCAAGCCCGTAAGGGCTTGAAGAGGTTTGCGCAAAAAGCAGAAAAAAATCTGTACGTATTTTGCTGCAAACAGCGGTTCAAACTCCCCGACGTTCCTCAAGCCGCTTGTTCATTTGACGCCTCCGTGTATCCTTATAAATTCAATCAACCGTTGCCAGTCCTCGCGGCTGAAATAGTGGCGTCCGGCTCTCAGGTGATAACCGATGTCACCGCGCGGCAAGAAATCGCCTGCCTTTGGCAGGCAATCGGGACATTCAAGCCCTCTTGAAAATACCGGAGATGCGGCGAGTGCGGAAAGAAACTCCGATGGCGGGTCTGCCCATGCATCATCCGCAGCGCTCCCGATAAGCACTCGGCGAGGAGCTATTGCAGCGAGGAGAAAATGCTGATCGCAGGGCAGTTCATCCTCATGTTCCGCATATTTATAATAATTTTCGCAGAACCAATAGGGGAATCTGCTGCATATATCCTTTATGTTTTCTCCGCTTTTTCCGCGTGAAAGCGCGGCGCCGCTGCATCCCGAATCGTTTGAGTACGCATAGGCAAAGCGTTCGTCATCCGCGGCGGCAAGAAGCGCCGCTTTGCCGAGTCGTGAATGACCGCAGACTGTTGCACAGTCGAGGTCAAGCATATCGCCGCGCGTTTCGGCATGATCCATGATGCAGCTTGCAGCCCAAGACCACATTGCAATTTTTCCGGCATCGTCCGGGCGTCGGCTGCCGTTGTACAGAATGCCCGCCAGACCGTCGGTAAAATCGTTATTGTCGCGTGTTACGTCATTATGACAGAATGACAGCACCGAAAAACCGTTATCGACCAATTCTTCCGTGGGCATATATCTGTCCGGAACGCTGTCCCGGAAGTTTATATGTACAAAAAACGGATGATGCTTACCGTCGTAGATCAGCGTCTCATAAAACGGAAATGAGAATTCCCTGCCCGATGTTCTGCATGTCACAGTCACCTTGTTGAGTGTCGCTTTGCCCGCGCAAAAGTTTGGCACGATGTTCTCTTTGACTGTGAAAACCGGGGTATCCCAAGTGGCACGAACATATCCGTATATTTCCCGGTGAAGGATATCAAGCATTTCACCGCGCGGGCGCAGCGTTGGAAGATCACGTTTTTTCAGAAGTGTATCAAGCATCCGAAGCCACCTCACATATTTGATATTTCTATTATACTATTTTGTGCGGAAGAATTCAATTATCTGATCGAAAAAAACTTGACAACAGCGCGCGCACATGATATAATTATAAATATTCTAATATTAGAATATGTGGAGGGTCCGATGTCTGCTATAAAAATGATCGCCATAGGGCGAAAACTTGCCAACATCTATAATGAACTGTCAATGCCGATATGCCGCAAGTACGGTGTAAATCAGACATGCTTTGATGTTATAATGTTTTGTGCAAATAATCCTGAAAACAATACCGCGCGGGACATCTGCGCTGTCCGCGGCATAAAAAGCGGAATTGCATCAGTGGCTGTGGAAACGCTCATATGCGGTGGATACATGACGCGGGAATGTGACCCGCACGACCGGCGTATACGCCGTCTCGTGCCGACGGAAAAAGCCTCCCCGCTGATAAATGAAGGACGCAGGATGCAGCAGAATTTTGCCCGAACACTGCGCCGCGGCATAACGGCGGAGGAACTGCTGACGTTTGAAAGCATAACCGCAAAGCTGGAGGAAAATATGAGTGCATTCGATACGGGGGTGACGAGCGATGATTAAGATCCTTGTGTGCATTATCGCGGGACTTGGCGCGGGACTCGGAACCGGATTTGCCGGAATGAGCGCGGCGGCGGTGATTAGTCCCATGCTTATCACGTTCCTTGATATGGATCCTTACATGGCTGTCGGAATAGCGCTTGCCAGTGATGTGCTCGCAAGCGCGTCGTCTGCCGTTACATACGGTAAAAACAAAAATCTCGATATCAAAAACGGTATCATAATGATGATATCGGTGCTTTGCTTTACAGCGGTCGGAAGTTATGTTGCCAGCATAGTGCCTAAAACTACCATGGGCAATATGTCTGTTATCATGACGTTGCTGTTAGGTATCAAGTTCATCGTTAAACCGGTGGTGGAGCCTAAAAAGCGCTTTGAAAATGCCACGGCAAAGCAAAAGGCGATCCGCTCGGTGCTCGGCGGCGTGTTTGTGGGATTGATATGCGGTTTCGTGGGAGCGGGCGGTGGAATGATGATGCTGCTCGTACTGACATCGGTTCTCGGTTACGAGTTGAAAACGGCGGTGGGCACGAGCGTATTTATAATGAGCGCGACCGCGCTTACGGGCGCCGTGAGCCATTTTGCGATAGGCGGCGCGCCGGACACAGAGGCGCTCGTGATCTGCGTGATAAGCACGCTGGCTTTTGCACAGCTTGCCTCATTTCTGGCTAACAAGGCAAGCCCCAAGACGCTCAACCGTATAACGGGAGCCATACTTGTGGTACTCGGTATAGCCATTCTCGCCGTGAACTGTTTTTCAAAATAGGCAGGTTCTTTTCCGCAGAAAAAAACTATGGGCTGTTAAAAAACTCATATAGAGTTTTTTAACAGCCACTTTGGGTTTATTCAATACCGTTGACTTTATAGCCCTTGGCCTCGACTGCCTTTTTCAAAGCACGGTCGCTTATATCGCCGTCGAGCGTTACGCGTGCCGTCCCGGCTTCGTGGCTCACCTCAGCCGATATAACGCCGTCAAGCGCTTCCAGCGCTCCTTTTACCGTCGCTTCGCAATGGGAACACATCATTCCCGTTATTTTCAATGTTTTTATCATTTGTCCTCCCTGTACCGTATTTGCTTTTTTGATACGACCTGCATGTTTGTGATCATGGCGCGGATCGCGTAATTTGAAAAGGTTTAGCCGCAGTGCGTTTGATACAACGCAGAAGCTGGAAAGGCTCATTGCCGCTGCGCCGAACATAGGATTCAGTGTCAGACCGAGCGGAATGAACACGCCTGCGGCGAGCGGTATGCCGATCGTGTTGTAAAAGAAAGCCCAGAACAGATTTTCGTGGATATTTCTGAGGGTCGCGCGGCTCAGACGTATCGCGGCGGGAACGTCAGACAGCCGACTCTTCATAAGGACCACGTCGGCGGCGTCGATCGCCACATCGGTTCCGGCTCCTATCGCTATACCGATATCGGCACGTGTGAGCGCGGGCGCGTCGTTTATACCGTCGCCGACCATAGCCACCTTGCCGCGCGCGGCAAGACGTTTGATCTCCTGCTCCTTGCCGTCCGGAAGCACGCCGGCAATAACCTCGTCAACTCCCGCTTCTTTACCTATGGCGCGGGCTGTGCGCTCGTTGTCGCCTGTGAGCATGACAACATGTATGCCCATTCCCTGCAATTCACGGACAGCCTGCGGGCTGTCCTCCTTTATTACATCGGCGACGGCGATTATGCCGAGCAGGCGGTCGCCCCTTGCG
>CAUABN010000199.1:0-3534 GCA_958427275.1 uncultured Anaerotruncus sp. | reverse complement strand
GGACGGCGGATAGACAAGCGATGTCCCGTACTGTATTTCAAGTCTCTCTATCGCATCCGTATCGTCGCTCGTCCATATCTGAGGACTGTAATACAGCATTCCGGCATCAAAGCGTCCGCCGCCGCCCGAGCAGCCTTCAAGCAAAAGGTGCGGGAATGCCGTGAGCAGACGCTCAAGCAGCTCATAAACGCCGAGCATATATCTGTGGGTGACCTCGCTCTGGCGGTCCGGCGGGAGCAGCGTACTGCCCACCTCGGTCAGGTTGCGGTTAAAGTCCCATTTGACGTATTCGATATTGGCGGATGAAAGTATTTTGTACATCTGGTCAAAGATATTGTCCCTCACATCCTTGCGGGACATATCAAGAACATACTGATTGCGTCCGATGGAACGTTCGCGCCCCTCGGTGTGCAGGCACCAGTCGGGATGCGCGCGGTAAAGATCGCTGTCCGGCGAGATCATCTCCGGCTCGAACCATATACCGAATTTAACCCCGAGCGCGTTTACGCGGCGCACCAGTTCGCCAAGCCCGCCCTTGAGCTTATCCTCATTGACATACCAGTCTCCGAGAGAGGACTTGTCGTTATTGCGTCTGCCGAACCAGCCGTCATCCATAACAAGCATTTCGATACCGAGGTCGGCGGCATCCTTTGCGATGGCGACCAGCTTGTCGGCATCGAAATTAAAATAAGTCGCCTCCCAGTTGTTTACGATGATCGGGCGTTTTTTGGTTTTCCATTCGCCGCGGCAGAGATTATAGCGGTACAGCTTATGATATGTACGGCTCATTCCGCCTACGCCGTGATCGGAATACACCATAACGACCTCCGGCGCCTGGAAACTTTCGCCCGGCTCGAGCTTCCACGCAAAGTCCACCGGATCGATGCCCATAAGCACGCGGGTGGAACGCATACAGTCTACCTCAACCTCAGCCGCAAAGTTGCCGGAATACACGAACGAAAATCCGAAGACCTCTCCGCTTTCCTCGGTATAGCCGTCACGCGCAAGAGCGATAAAGGGATTGTTATTGTGGCTCGACGAACCGCGGCGGGAATGTATCCCCTGAAGACCGAAATCAAGGTGGCGTGTGACGAGGTTGCGCTCCTTCGCCCAACGACCCTGAAGATGGAGCATATCAAAATCCATCTCGGTGAAATCGACCGCAGTCGAATGTATGCGCTCGACAGCGAAGGGCTTATCGGACGTGTTTCTGACTCTCACACTGCGAGTTATGGCATCAAGTCCGGTAAATGCGGTATAGATCAGAGTGACCTCTGCTCCGGTGAGCACGTCTTCGCATACGATCTCAAGCGTATCCGCCTCGCTGTCCTCATTCGTGTATGTGGCGGGAAGCCCCTCAAGGCGAGGCTTGCCGGCGTAAATACGGTGAGTTCTGTATCTTATATCGGTGACGCTCGATCCGCTCGCGCCACGCACGGAAAACGCGACAGAACGAAAATCGCCCGAACCGTTTACCGGGTATTCAAGCTGTGCGGTGTCAAGAGACAAGCCGCCCTCCTCCGGCGAGGCGACACACGCGCTGAACGCCGCATTGCGCTGTCTCATGCGCAGATAGTCAAGGTCGGTATCCGGCACGTATGCACCGTAGTAAAGGTGAAGAAGATATCCTGTGGGGCTTATCTTCATCGCATAACTCGACGACGGTGTGTCGAGCTTGAAAACTCGTTTTTCGCTGTCAAAAATAACGGACATTTTCTTTTCTCCTCCCCAAGATCAGTCTCGGTATGTTTTTATGTTTTTGCGGTAAAAGTGTATAAGGAACGGCACTGAAATAACGAACGTGGCAAGATCGGCTGCAGGCTGAATCATTTCAACTCCGGTGCATTCCAAGAGCAACGGAAGCAGAAACACCGCCGGGACAAAGAATATTCCCTGCCGACAGCTTGCCAGCACGGTGGCCGGAAATTTGAAGCCGAGGCATTGATAAAGCTGATTCACGTATGTCGATACTGCCATGAACGGCATTACCGCGCACGCAAACAACAGTGTCTCCGCGCCTATCCGCGCCACATCGGCGTCATCGCAGAACCACCGCATGAGCGGCGTCGAAAATACCGCGATAACAGCCGCGCACACAGTGCATATCACAGTTCCGACAAGCGATGCAAATTTTAAAGCCTGCCACGCGCGGCGGCGTTTGCCCGCACTGTAATTGTAACCCGCTACCGGCTGAAAGCCCTGTCCGATACCGAGAATGATATTTCTGACGAATATGTATATCTTATTCGCTATGGTTACCGCGGAAACGGCGGCGTCACCGTAAACGACTGCCTGCATGTTGATAAGAGCCGAGGCAAGACTGCCAAGTCCCTGCCTGAATATAGTCGGAAGTCCCGTCGCCAGTATAAGCAGATAATCACGCACGTTACGGCTGACCGACCGCAGGCGTATCCTGACTATCGACCTGCCCGAGAGAAAGACAAAAAGAAGTATCAAAAAGCTGATAAGCTGGCTCAGCGCGGTTGCAAGCGCCGCGCCGCCGGTCCCCATGCCGAGCGTGAAAATGAACAGCGGATCGAGCACCATATTGAGCACGCCGCCGATTCCCAGTCCCCACATTGCGACATTGGACTCGCCCTCCGCCCTCAGCGTATTGTTAAGAACGAAGGACGCGCAGCTAAGCGGAGCTACGTCAAGTATCCATACGGCATAGTCAAGCGCATGCGGAAGCATGGTATCGGTGCATTTCAAAGCCCGCAGGATAGGTTCGAGCGCCGCGAGGAAGCCCCAGCCGACAAGTACGCCGGAGACGAGCGCGGCAAAAAAAGCGCTTGATGCGTACATCTCCGCCGCACGGTCGTCTTTGGCGCCGAGTCTTAAGCTGATAAGGCTCCCCGCGCCCATTCCGATACCGTATCCGACCGCCTGGATCACCGCCATGAGCGTATATACCATACCGACCGCCGCAGACGCCGATTTGTTTATCTGGGACACAAAATATGTATCCGCCGTGTTGTAAACGACCGTTACAAGCATGCTTACGGTCGTGGGGATCGCCAATGATGTCACAAGGCGAGGTATCGGCGTATTTATCATACGACCGTACTGCTCCTCGCTGTTAAGAACGCGCGGCATATTATTTTCCTTTCAGTTTGTCAAGATCGTATACCGCTCTCACAGCAGCTTTTCGTACATATAAAAATCGATGTCATACATCCGGCATTCGCCGCAAAGCTCAAATCCGAGCTTTTCATAGGTCCTGACCGCCGCGCGGTTACTGCGCGCGGCAAGCAGATGCACGGCGGGGCAGCCTTTGTTTTTCAGTCCCCGGATGACAGCCGAAATAATATCCGCCGCGTATCCGTGCCCACGGCAGTCCGGGCGGACCGCAAGACGCGACAATTCAAGAACGCCGTCTCCGCGCATCCGCCAGCCGGCGAGCGCTTCAAGCTCGCTCCTTGTGACAGATACACATCCTACGGTCGTGCAGACGACCTCCGCAACATACAGTCCGTTCACCGCAAGGTCGCGTTCGGCATCTCTGCGGAGAGGGTAATATTCGTTCCATGTCGT
>CAUABN010000198.1:0-3550 GCA_958427275.1 uncultured Anaerotruncus sp. | reverse complement strand
TATATACGAGATAAAAAGCATAGAATCTGACGGAGCCAGGGCACAGGCGAAATTCCAAACAGGCATAGTAATTATTGACTTGAATTACCGTGATCGCGGATTCAACGAGCCTATGGAGCTGTATGTGAGGACCGACTGTACGGTCGATCTGGTTTACACTGCAGACGGTTGGCGCATGTCCGGAGGAGATATATTTGATTATATCTGTGATTATGCCGCATCATCGCCTTCCCCCGAAACGGGAGACGATAACGGTGTCCGCGCCGCGTGGCTCGGCGCTGCGGCTGTTCTCGCTGCGGCGATCCCGGCGGTCATGCTGACTGTCTCGCGGAAAAAGAAAAAATATATCGACATTTGATGAAAAACGGAAGTAAAAAACTCAGAATGAGTTTTTTACTTCCACAATAACATTTGTCGCGGCGGCTGAACGCCGGAACTTTTTGAGGTGCTGTTAAAAACATCGGTTTTTTGACCGGGTTTTCAACAGCACCTCTTTTTTTATTTTACACAGGCGTCAAAGGCATCTGTAAGCGCCTTAAGACCGTCTGTGGTGATAAGTCTGTCGCTGTCACTCATAAATGATACAAGGTAATAATTTTCGCTGTAATGTGAGAGTGCGAGCGTGGCGTTCACACTGTCGCCGGTATTGAATACAAAGGCGACGCTGAACACGGTGTCGCTTCCTGACGCGGGATCGCGGTCAAGATCGGACGCAAAAGCGGTCGTGCGCGCATCGGCAAGTGCGCCGAGCAGTGCATCGAGCGTTTCGCTGTCCGGGCTTCCGTCTCCGGAGGCGCTGTACGACACGCTGCCGTCCTCTCCATGGGTTACCTTGACCGTAAGCGTCTTGCCGCCGCAGGTAAAGGTCATGCTGCCGATACGCGAATAATCGGGAAGCACAAGCTCATTGGCGCGCAGCACGCGGGTGTTGTCGGCGGTCACATTGCGGAATGTCTCCTGTGCGGAGAGCTTTACCGTGAGCGCCGAGCCTTCCGGCCGCGCGTAGACCGTTCCGTCCTCACTTTTACCGATGCATATGACATATTCCGCCGGGGTTTTTACTTCCTTTTCGATATTGGTGGTGGAATCGGTGACCTTGGTGGTCTTTATATACTTCAGCACGAGCCGCGCTCTGGAGTCAAGTCCGTACTCGCTGTCGCGCGCGTTGTTATAGGAGACAACATTGTCAAGGTCGATGGCGGTGAGCGCCGATGTGAGCGCTTTGCCGATGTCGGAGGCAACGGGCGTTTCACTGCTGCCGTTTTCGCTTACGTACCAGTTGTATTTTCCGGTATAGTCGCTTGCTTTGCCGTCGGCATAGTAGGTGAACAACAGCTTGCGGTCCCCCTCGGTATATTCGAGAGAGGTGAGCGCGGAGGCGTTCATCGTCGGCGCTTCATCCGCCTTTATCAGGTCGAAAATACCGAAGCGGAATGTCTCGGCGACAGACGATGATACCGTATACACGGTGGTTTTGTCATCGTTGCAGAAGTAATTCGCGCCGTTGAAGCTGCTTTTTGCGCCGATGTAAAAGCGGTGCGTTCCGTTTTCGTCGGTGAAGGTGAGCGTTATTTCGGGGTCGTCAAGACCGTACTTTGAAAGCTCGGAGGCGCTGATGCCTTCAAGCCGGTACGGGGAAGTGAGCGAGCTGACGGCAGTTGCCATGTCCGCAAATTGCTCATTGTCGAGCGGGACGTTTTCATCCTCGGACCAGAGCCACGCCGAGCCGCCTTCATTGAGACGGAATTCGCATTCGAGCCTGCCCGGCTCGGTGCCCTCGCCTTCCGGCTCGGTGCGGCGGCTCACGCTCACAAACGAGAGCGTTTTGTAATCGACGGCGCCGACACTGTATGACGTGTCACCGCCGGAGGTGTCCGTTCCTTCACCGCTGCCGCCGACGGCGCGCCATGTGAAGTAAGCGCCCGCAAGTATGGCGAGAGCCAGTGCCATTATTATAAGATTTCTGCTTTTCTTTTTCATCTCGGGATTTTAAGATCATTATTTTTTGCGTCTCTGCGTCCAGCGGATAAGACCGGCTGCGACTACGGCTATCGGGATAAGGAAGATGAAGATGAATCCCCATATGCCTGCGGACGACTCGGAGACCGTGAGCGCGGGCGAGGAAATATCGACCGCAGATATCTCCGGCAGGGAGGAGCGGAAGCTGTCGCAGAGCCATGTGAGCATGTTTATGACGCAATAGAGGTTAGCGCCGTTGGTAGCGTTGATGAATGTATCGCTTGCCATCTGCGGCGACGCGAGCCATACCATGCGCGCTCCGGTGGTTTCGCTCTCGGATGCCGAGGCGATGCTGAGCGCGGCGGGATCCGTTTGCGTCCCGTCGGCTGTCTTGAGGTAGCCCTTGGAGCTTGTGGTGAGCAGTTCCGTCACGGTGTAACCATCGGGCAGTGTCCCGGTTGCGGTTATCGCATGCGACTGACCGCTGAGCAGGCGATAGGAGCCCCCGGAGATCATCGATACCGAGGAGTGCGTGGCGGAAACCGTGGGATAAATATAGTACGAGGTCCCGGGGTAATAGGAGCCGGAGCTGCCTTCGTTGACGGTTCCGTACAGTCCCTGCAGTCCGTACTGAGCGGCAAGCGCGGCAAAGTTATCGGGCGCGGCGGAGGTTGAGGCGCTGATATAGAAGATGTGTCCGCCTCCGGCAACATATGCCGTCAGCTTGGCAAGCTCGGCGTCGGTCAGATCGAGGCTGGGGGCATAGATAAGAATGCATGAGCAGTCCGAGGGAATGTTATCGCTATCAAGCGCGATATTCAGCGTCTTTGACTCAAAGCCGGAAAGACCAAAGTAGTAGGAAAGCGTATCGGAAAGCTCCGCTTCGCCGTGACCGGCAAGCGTGTAAAGGGTCGGCAGCGTTTCCGCGGTGACGTATTCGACTGCCGATGTGAGCTGATTGTCGCCGTCAAAGTACGGGTCTGCGCTCAGTCCGTACTGTGTGTACATCTTATACTCGGATGCCGAGAGCTTACCGTACTGGCTGTTGTAATAATAGTACATATCATTGTAATCGACTACCTTGGAGCGGCGTGCGCTTTCGATTATAACGCTGTACTCGGAGGGCTGTGATTCTGTGTATTTGGAGATAAAATCGGGGTCGGCTATCGGGTCGGCAACGCGGAGCGTGAGCCGCGGCGACAGCTCGGCATAGCGGTTCAGGAAAGCGGCAAGCTGCGTGTCCTCCTGACCGCCGGGGCAGATGAACCAGAGTGTTATATCCTCGGAAAGCTCCGAGATATACTTTTCGGTGGTCTCTGAAAGGGTATACATTTTTGATGTGCTGGAATCGAGCTTGGTGATCCCGGAGGGAAGGGCGTTTATGATAAGGTTAACGACAATAAGCGCGGCAAGCAGCAGGACCGACATCACAACGGTGTATCCGCCCGCTTTTATGTTTTTGAAGCGTGCGCTTTTCTGAGTGTTTTTCTGTTCGTTCATTTTTCGGCACCTCCTCAGCTCCAGCGGCGCTTTTCAAGCGACTGGACGGTCAGAAATACAAAGAAAACAATAATTGAAAGATAATATACCA
>CAUABN010000197.1:0-3563 GCA_958427275.1 uncultured Anaerotruncus sp. | reverse complement strand
GCACCGCGTTCAGGCATTGCGGAAGAATTCCGTCATTGCGGCGTTCGCCTTTTGTGCCGCCGCTGTCTCCGGCAGCATTGCCGCAAAGGCGTGCGGTAACTTTTCCTCCTCGTCCATATCAAGGAACATATATTTCGTACCGTTATTTTTGAGCGCCGCTGCAAAGCGGCGGCTGTAATTCCGCAGAAAATCGCCGCGCGCCGTCACGACAAAGCACGGCGGAAGGCTTTGCGTGATATCCGGAACGTCCGGAACGGCATACTTTGTGAAAAACGGGTTCTTTTTGCGGTCCTTGCCGTATATCATCGACGGAAGAAACATCCCCACCTGATCGGGCAGCGTTGTGTAAAACATGCCGCTCTGAAGCCCGAGCGCCTTTATTCCGTACCGGATCCGATCGCCCCCGGCAGCGTCCGCCACATCGGAATTCCGCTGCATTGCGGCAAGGTAAACGCAGATATGTGCGCCTGCGCTGTCGCCGCAAAGATATATTTGCGACGGATCCCCTCCGTAGTTCTCCGCGATCTCGCCTATTTTGTTTATACAGCCGGTAAGCGCACGGAATATCCCGAAAATATCGGTGTCGGGCACAAGCGGATATTCCGGACAGAAAACAACGAACCCACGGCGGCACATATCAGCCGCGAAAAGCCTGTTGACTTCTTTTTTCCCGAGCAGAAAACCACCGCCATGGATATCGACGAGCACGGGGAGCTTCCCTTCCGCTCCGGACTGCCGGTAGATATCCGTCATGTGGCACGCCGCGCCGTCGCCGATGTAATCGACGTCGGGTGTCAGTGTCACATCTGACGGGAACGGATTTGCGCTGTCATGCTTTGCCATCCACCGGTCAAGCGCCGCAGCCTTCTTCGCCGTTTCGTTTTTTATCATCTTTTCAAGCATGGTGTACCTCCGCGCATTGTTGATAAAGCAAGGCTGCCGCGCCGTGGCGCGGCAGCCAGCCGTAATTATTTGATCTTGATGTTAAGCTGCTGTTCAACGGGACGGCAGCAGTTCTTTTTGAGCTTACCCGCCGCTTCAACATCGTCATAATTGTAAATGGGATGCGGGCAGAAATCGTGGATGTCGTATCCGGGATTCACGGGCTTTGCCCAGTGCACCGCATTGGTTATTATGCGCTGCACATAAGGGTTGTGGAAGGACGGGCAGGTCTCGTGACCGGGCTGGAAGTAGAACACCTTGCCGGCGTCACGCAGGAACGTCATACCCGCGCGGAATATGTATCCGTCCTCATACCATGAACCGAAGATGAGTTCGGTAGGCTGAGGGATGAAGAAAGGCTCGGCATAAAGCTCTTCCTCCTCGATAAAGAAGCTCTGAGGAATGCCCGCAGCTATGGGGTGAGTGGGAAGCAGATTCCACATTATCTCGCGCTGATTGCGTCCCCACTGGAGGTTGCCCGTGGTACCGAGTATCGCGCGGAAGGGCTTGGAGTGATGTGCCGAATGAAGCGCTATAAAGCTCATTCTGCCAAGCAGAACGCGGCGCTGAATCTTCGTCACAAGCTCGTCATTGACCTCTCCGTGAGCCATATGTCCCCACCAGATAAGTACGTCGGTATCGTTGAGCAGTGAATCGGGAAGTCCCTGCTCGGGATCGTCAAGCGCCGCAAGGCGGACTTCGATCTCCTCATCCTTTGAAAGAAACTCTCCGATCGTGGCGTGAATGCCGTTCGGATAAAGCGCACGTGCGTGCTCATCGTTCTTTTCGTGTCTGAATTCGTTCCAGATCGTAACTTTGATTTTTTCCATTTCGGTTTACCGTGCCTTTCCTTAAGTAATTATATTATAAGACAATTAATGCGGAATTACAAGACATTTTTAGTCATTTAGATGACAAAAATTGATATGCGCAGCGATGGTCACACGGTAACGCGCATGCCATCGTATGCCGGAGTCACATCAAGCGGCGCAAGCTGGCACACAAGTTCCTCATGCGTTCCGTGAAGCGTCATCGCCATGTGCGAGGTGTAATATTTAGCGTCATCGGCGGGACCGTGCTGCGCGCGCATCGTCTCAAGCATTATCTCTATCATCGGGATACCCGTGTGACCGAACATGCGGTCGTCCCCGGGGCAGAAGCCGAGCGTGCATTCAAACACAACGGCGTTCGGACGTTCCTTCTTTATCCTCAGCCACGTGTCATACATTATCCAGCCGGAGTCAAGACCGTAGAAAAACGATCTGTCTCCTTTTTTTATAATGAAATTTAGCATATTCTCGCCGGGGAGATACGGTCCGTGATTCGAACGGCACGGGATGATCTCATACCCGTCCGGAGTCGTCACACTCTCAAATGGCGTGAGCGGAACGAAGTCCACACCGCAGACGCCGGCATCTCTGAGCTTTTTTTCGACTGCCGGATCGCAGTATACCGTAAGTCCGCCCGCGGCGGCAAGCCGCTTTACGCTTCCGGCATTGAGGTGATCGCCGTGCGAATGTGTCACCGCGACCGAGCGAACGTTGCGGTAAAGCTCCGGCGTGCCGTTTTTTTCGGCAAAGTCAAATATGTGAGGTCCGGGGTCGATAAGAAGCGCGTCGTCTACCAGCGCAGATGAAAACCGTCTGAAAAATTCTCCGTCAACACGTTTTGAGATATTCCAGTCGGCTGCCCCGGTACCGAGAAACAAGAGTTCCATAATAACGTTTTCCTCCTTGAAGATCAGTTTATTCAGTCTATAAGCCCCACACGGCGCATTTCTTCTTCCTTCACCGTTCCGCCTTCCTTTATAAAGCGTCTGGCAGGCAGGAAAAAGGGATCGCCGAGAATGGTATAATTCCCCGAACGAAGCACCGAGAGAAGCCGGGTGTTCGAGGTTATCGGGTCGTCGGTAACGATACCGCCGGAAACGAGCCCGTTGCTCGTTCTGTGATAGTCGCTGCCGGATGTACCGATAAGGTGCGGATAGCGCTTTGCCCACATGAGCGCGATATCGTTGCGTGAGTCATGCCCCACCGCGCCGTTATAGATCTCAATACCGTCAAGCAGGCGCGGATCGCTTATTCTCATCTCATTGCGGAAGGGATGAGCCTGAATGAGCAGCAGTCCGGCTTCACGCACGCGCCTTGACAGCTCGGCAACGTCAATATCCATAATATCGGGATTGGCTCTCAGAAATTCGCCCGAATCGCCGTATATCTGATAATCGTTATCATCGGTGTTCAGCCTCAGCTCACAGCCCTGAAGGATAACAAGGCTGTCGCCTGCGGCAGCCTTGAGCGCCTCAGTGCCGCTGAGAAAGAAATCCACGCGCTCGCTGTGCGTATGACTGCGCCTGTCGCCGTGCTTTTTGTTGTTGAAGGTGAACCGTGAAAAGTGGTCGGTCAGCACGACCGTTGTGTAACCGTGCGCAAGGTATGTCTCCACTATCGTCTCCGGCGTTGCGGAGGCGCACTTTGACACTGTGGTCGAATGACAGTGTAATTCTGTTTTGTAGCTCAAGATATTGCCTTTCTATTATTCGGGCAAGCCGCGGAAGGAATTTTGCCGCAGGACATCCGTGCGGCAAAAACGTAAACTTCTCATGCCCTGCTGTTTCTTTC
>CAUABN010000196.1:0-3569 GCA_958427275.1 uncultured Anaerotruncus sp. | reverse complement strand
AACATACCGCCGCAAGCATGATCGGCACGTATGCGTACCACATAAGATACGGAATTATAAATGCCGGGACGAACGGTATCGCATCGTCAAGCGCGCAATGCATCATCATGCGCTCGCGCTCCTGCCATGAGCTGAGAAAATATCCGAGCCAGACGGTCAGAAAAAGCGCAAAAAGAGATATCTGACGGTTTTCGCGCAGAAATGCGCATATACGTTTTGATTTTTTCTTCATTTTCACTCAATACAGCGGAAGCACGGTCATGGAAAGCACGACCTCATCCACCGGTTTTGCGTCGTAGGTCCCCACGGCGATGGTGTCCTTTATAATGCGCCGGTCGCCGGAGAGACGTGTGGCAAGCGTCATGCCGAAGTAGACATACCCCTGTCCCGCCGTGGTGGAAAGCTCATATGTGGGGTCAAAGAAATAATTACTGCCGTTTATGCTCGCTATGACCCATGAGTGCCCCACAATCTCGCCGCGCATATCGGTCGCGCACAGTTCGGCGGTAACGCCGACCTGCGTGAGCATCTGCGCATATGTGCGGGCAAAGGCAGAGCATATCCCGGTATGCTCGTGATACGCGCGGTATGACGGATGATATGCCGGCACATACCCCGCGCGCAGGATATCGTAATCGTATTTCACGCGCGTGGTGATGTTGTGGTATACCGTCATGGCAAGCTCCTTTTCGCCAATTCCGGTCGCGGCTCCGCCGAGAAATTCGTTCGCCTCGGCATAAAAGGACTCGACCAGCGCGTCATGCTCGGCGCGGGAGCCGGTGCTGTAACTCCACCGGATGCTCCCGCTCGCGGGATCGTAGAAGGTGAGAGTGTCAAACACGAGCTCGGCGCCGTAGAGCGGGAACTCATACTCAAGTATTCTCGGAAGCATATCCGCGTACCGCCTTGACGGACACGGAACGCTTGTATCGTAATTCAGATATGCATCGATAAAGGAAATGTAAAAATCGGCAAAGTCGCTGCCCATATAGCGCAGGGCGGCGGTCGAAAGCGCATAAGGGTTGTAAACGTAGGCTCCGCCCTTTACCGTAGGACGCATTTTTTCGGGCAGCGGACGCCACGGCTCGTACACGTCGGACTCCCCCGAGGACGGCTCAAGGTCGGGAGCGGCGCAGCTTGCGGCGGCGCGTTTGCCGTAATCGATCTTATAAGGGTAAATATAAAGCTCCGACCCGCCATTATCTGCCTGAAGTCTGCCGGACACGGTCACTATGCTGCCGAGATATTCGATGTCCTGCAGGGAGGAGGAGAGGCGCACGGCGGTGACTTCGGTAAAGGCGTAAGCGTTCCCGGAGGGATCGTTGCATTTTATGTTCAGAGAAGTCTCCGGCGTAAGATAAAGTCCTGAATCATCCTTTTGTATACTGCCGACGAGCACTGCGCCGCCGGTCGTTTCTATGTCAAAGCCGCTGTCTCCGGCGGAGTCCGGCGAGGTCGTGACGGCACTACCGGTCACGGTGCCGGTAACTGTGGGCGTGGAGGGACCATCGCAGCCGGCAGACGTGGGGGCGCATCCCGAAAAAAGGCATATGAGCAGGATTATCGGTATGGCTTTTGAGATCACTTTACACATTGGCGTTCCTCGCGGAATAATCGTAGAATGGAGCGTTTTTTCTCCGACTTTTCTTTTATTATATCACAATTTACTTTGTATGTAAAGGCATCAGGGGGAATGATATATCGCTATCGCGATGTGATATCCCGCTTTGCGGGATTGCGGTAGATTTCCGCGAGCGGAAATCTTCATTAGTTCCTGTGTTCAGATATAACGAAATACGGGGAGTCGGATATAAATCTGTACTTGCTTCACCGACAAGCTACTTTATGTTCAGATATAACGAAATACGGGGAGTCGGATATAAATCTGTACTTGCTTCGCCGACAAGCTACTTCATGTTCAGATATAACGAAATAGGGGAAGTCGGATATAAATCTGTACTTGCTTCACCGACAAGCTACTTTATGTTCAGATGTAACTAAAGACGTGCAGTAGATAAGAGTCTGTACTCGCTTCACCCACAAGCTACTTCATGTTCAGATGTAACTAAAGACGTGCAGTAGATAAGAGTCTGTACTCGCTTCACTATCGGGGTATAAAGCTCAAAATCTGAAGCAACTTCCCCCGAGTATAAAAAAACACTTGACAGGGGGAGGGGGAATGGTGTATTATTATAATGTAGAAATATATATAGAGGCTTAAGTCTATGGAATACAGATTTTCGGACAAGCTGGCGGGATTGCGCCCGTCGGCGATACGTGAAATATTCAAATCCCTCTCCGACCCGGAGATAATCTCGTTTGCCGCAGGCAACCCCGCGGCGGAATCCTTCCCGATAGAGGAAATACGCGTGCTTTCGGCAGATATACTTGAAAAAACACCCGTTGCTGCGCTCCAGTACAGCCGCACAGAGGGATACCCGCCGCTGTGCCGTGCGGTCGCCGAGCGCCAGCGGAAAAGGTTCGGCATCGGCTCGGACGGTGACGAAACGATAATCGTTTCGGGCGGCAACCAGGGCATAGAACTTGCGGCAAAGGTGCTTTGCAACGAGGGCGACGCCGTGGTGTGCGAGGAGCCTTCGTTTATCGGCGCGCTGAACGCCTTCCGCTCAAACGGCGCGCGCCCGGTCGGAGTGCCGCTCGGAGATGACGGCATAGACCCCGACGCGCTTGACCGCGTGCTTGCCGGAGAGCCGCGGGCGAGGTTCATTTATCTGATACCGACCTTTCAGAATCCCTCGGGTATAACGACGAGCCTTGAGAAGAGGAAGAAAATATACGAGGTCGCAAGACGGCACGATGTGCTGATACTTGAGGACAACCCATACGGCGAGCTTCGCTTTGCCGGCGAGGACGTGCCGACGATAAAAAGTATGGATACCGACGGCAGGGTGATATACTGCTCGTCATTCTCAAAGATACTTTCGGCGGGCATGCGCGTGGGATACGTCACCGCGCCCGCACCGATAATAAGCAAAATGGTCGTGGCAAAGCAGGCCGAGGACGTTCACACGAATATATTCTTCCAGATGCTCTGCTACCGATACATGACGGAATACGACCTTAACGGTCATATACGCGATATACGCGCCATATACCGCCGCAAATGCGGACTGATGCTTGAATGCCTTGAGCGCGAGCTGCCCGCCGCGGTCAGCTTTACACGCCCGGAGGGCGGCTTGTTCGTGTGGTGCACACTTCCGCAGGACTGCGACATGGATGCGTTTGTAAAGCAGGCTCTTGAAAAGCGCGTTGCGGTCGTGCCAGGCACGGCGTTCCTCTGTGACCCGGACGGCAAATCGCAGTCGTTCAGAATAAACTACTCCACCCCCTCGGACGAGGAGATACGCGAGGGCTGCCGCCGCCTCGGCGAGGCTGCGCGGTCTTTTGGAATAAAATAAGAATAAAGTATTCAAAACACGAAAGGCAGATATATTTTATTATGTTTGACGAAAAGAAAGTTTGTTTTTCCGGCGTTCAGCCAAGCGGAAACCTGACTATCGGCAACTACCTCGGCGCCATCAAGAATTTTTCGGAATTTTCCGAGAAGT
>CAUABN010000195.1:0-3570 GCA_958427275.1 uncultured Anaerotruncus sp. | reverse complement strand
GACGAATCCGTTTTTGCGCCGACGCGGCTGTTGAGCAGAGCCAGCATCAGCTTTACCGCCACCGAAACACCGAGAACCGCCACCGAGAGCCAGGAGAATTCCGTCTCGCCGTGCGAAAATATCTTGCCCACCGACTCGCGCAGCAGGTCAAAACCGACGACGAGAATGACAAACGATACCGCCATCGACGCGACGTATTCGATACGTGCGTGTCCGAAGGGGTGCCGGCGGTCGGCGGGCTTTGCCGAAATGCGGAAGCTGACAAGCGAAATGAGCTGTGAGCCGGCATCCGAAAGGTTGTTTATGGCGTCCGCCGAGATCGAGACCGCGCCGAACAGCGTACCGACCGCAAATTTACCCGCAAACAGCAGTATGTTTGCGATTATCCCGATAACGCTGACGAGCGTTCCCCATGCGCGGCGCACTGCCGCGTCTTTTACGTTATCGGGATCCTTTATGAATAATTTTCCGAGCAATTCCGTCATAGAATGCCTCCGTACCCTTTATTTTTCGTCCGCCCTGCGGACGCGCGCGGGCGTTGCCCCGACCGGCGGGAAGGACGCGTTCTCCACCCGCTCCGGCAGTGCGCGGCGGTATTCGCCCGGAGAGCATCCGCGGTGGCGCGCAAACGCGCGGTTGAAGGTGCGTTGAGTATTGAAGCCCACGGCATCGGATATCTCGGTCACGGGGAGCGCCGTGTCGCGAAGCAGGCGGCAGGCGTGAGACACGCGCAGCGAGTTGACATAATCGTTGAATCTGATACCGAGCTTGCTTGAAAACAGGTGAGAAATGTAATATTTGTTGAGGTGAAGCTCCCTCACCAGCATTTCAAGCGACAGGTCGGCGGTGTAGTTCTGCGAGCAGTAGTTGACGACCTCGCGCACCGCGCGCGAGTCGCCCATTTTTATCTCGTCAAGCGTCATGAGCGACAAAAGCTGCCCGAATATCGCCGCGATATAGCCCTTTTGCACCTCGTCGGAGAACTTTGCCTTTTCGCCCCCGCGGCTGAAGGAAGCCAGACCCTCGATGAGCGACACGAGCCTCGGCATTCCGCCGACGCCGCGCACCACCGGCGAATGCGGCAGTGTGGAATTGAACAGACCCGCAAATTCGGGAACAAGGTCCGGACTTACTATAAAAAGCAGGTATCTTACCGGAGCCGTGCCGCAGTCGCGGTACTGGTGGAGCTGATTGGGAAAGGCTATAAGAAGATCGCCCGCGCCGACGGTGTATTCCGCCGAATCGACCCAGACAGATGCGCTGCCCTCAAGCAGATAGAAGAATTCGATATGATAGTGCAGATGCGGGCGGCAGTTCAGCGGGACCCTTCCGCCGCCGTCACTGCGGAAATAAAAATCGGTGCTGCGCTTTTCGTACCGCGCCGAGCCGGTGCTGTTTTTTGCTTTCATGATATTATATGTACGGCAGGAGCCGCACGTTCCCTAATTCCAGTATTTACGGTCAAGACTGCGCAGCTGTATCGCCTCGGCGATATGCTCGGCGCCTATCTCCTCCGACCCCGCAAGGTCGGCGACCGTGCGCGCCATGCGCATAACGCGGTCATAGCCGCGAGCCGAAAGCCCCATGCTGTCATACGCGGCGCGCAGAAGCCCTGCGGCATCGGCGCCGAGATGCGCGGTACGGCGCAAATCTCCGGCATCGAGCTGAGAATTGCAATGAACCCCCTCAATGCCGTCTCGCGCCATGCGCTCACGCGCAAATTCCCGTGCGCGCGTCACGCGCCCGCGTATCTGCGCCGACGTCTCGACGGGCGCATTATCCGACGCAAGCTCGTCAAAGCTGAGGGAGGGAAGTTCGACCTCAATATCGATGCGGTCGAGCAGCGGACCGCTGATCTTTGAAATATATCTCTTGACGTCCCCCGGCGAGCAGGTGCAGGGGTGCGTGGGATGACCGTAATATCCGCAGCGGCAGGGGTTCATTGCCGCAACGAGCATGAAAAAGCAGGGGTATGTCACTCTGCCGCTGGCGCGTGTGATCGTGACACGCCTGTCCTCAAGCGGCTGACGCAGTGTGTCGGTAACGAGCTTCGGGAATTCCGGCAGCTCGTCAAGAAACAGAACGCCGTTGTGCGCAAGCGATATCTCGCCCGGCATGGGGTTTGTCCCGCCGCCGACCAGAGCCACAGCCGACATCGTGTGGTGCGGCGCGCGGAAGGGCCGCGTCGTAACGAGGGACACGCTCTCCGGCAGTATTCCCGACACCGAATGGATCTTTGTCGTCTCTATCGCCTCGTCAAAGGTCATAGGCGGCAAAATGCCCGGCAGACGCTTGGCAAGCATGGATTTTCCCGTTCCGGGAGGACCTATGAGCAGTATATTATGACCGCCTGCGGCGGCTATCTCCATGGCGCGCTTCGCCATTTTCTGTCCCTTTACGTCGGCAAAGTCAAGCCCGGAGGCTATCCCCGTGCCGTCAAGCGCATGCGGGTCGCCCGCGGTCGGCTCTATCGGAGCCACGCCGTTGAGATGGTCCACAAGCTCGCGCACCGAGCGCACGCCTATGACCCGTATGCCGTCCACCGCAGCCGCCTCGCGCGCATTGGCGGCGGGAACATACACATCGCTCATCCCGGCCTTTTTTGCCTCGGCACACATACACAGCGCGCCGCGCACCGGGCGGACATCGCCGGAAAGCGACAGCTCGCCCGCAAATACCGAACGCTCAAGCGGCACCGTGCGCTTTATCACGCCCGCACAGCGCAGAATGCCCACAAGAATGGCAAGGTCAAACGCCGAGCCCTCCTTGCGGCGGTCGGCAGGCGCAAGATTGACCGTCAGCCCAAGCTCCGGAAAGCGGAAGCCGCTGTTGAAGCAGGCTGTGCGCACACGCTCCTTCGCCTCCTTGACCGCGGCATCCGGAAGCCCCACAAGCTCAAAATAGGGCAGCACCGGCGCGCCGTCCACCTCCACGGTGACAATAAAACTGTCGATCCCCGAAAGCCCCGCGCTGTATATCTCCGATAGCATACCGATCCCTCCCTGTGTTTATTGTATTAAGTATACCACATAAAAGGAAGAAAATAAAGTACGCAGACGAAAAAAGACGCCGCGCGATGCATAAAATATGCCTCGGGCAGTTAAATTCACACGGTTTGACTTGAAATGACACCTCCCGTGTGGTATAATGAAGTATAAGCCGGAGCAAGGCAAATACGATATCTGTAAGGCGGTGATCCGAATGAATAACGACAGCGGTCGCCCGGGCGGTTCCCGTCAGGGCGACCGGAGCGGCGATCACCGCATATACATAACCGACACGCCGCGCGAGGGCAGAGACAGGCGCGCGGAGCGCGGGCAGGCTCCCGCGGGCAGCCGCAGCCGCGGAGCGGCGGTCACGCCGGTGCGCGAAGGCTCGCTGAACATGGCGCTCCTGTTTGCGTTCGTGCTGTTCGGCATAGTGCTGATAACCTTTATCGCCGTGTTCAAGCTGTCGGCGGGCGGCAGATATTCAAACGCGCCGGTCACAACGGCGGAGGGCGCCATGAGTGCCGCCCTCCCCGTGACCGGGAAGCCGCCTGCAACGACAGCCGCGGAGCAAACGCCTGCG
>CAUABN010000194.1:0-3577 GCA_958427275.1 uncultured Anaerotruncus sp. | reverse complement strand
CAAGCTCTACGCTGTACGCCTTGGCTATTGTTTCATACTCCGCATTGATCTCATCCTCGGAGACCTCAACGGATTCAAGCTCGGCTATCTTTTCAAGAGCCAGCTCGGTCTTTACGTGCTTGAGAGCGGAAGGACGGATCTGTTCCTTGTACTGATCAAGCGTCATGTTGAAATACTTGAGATACATGGAAAGCTGAAGTCCCTGCATCTGCATTCTTGACTCGCTCTCTCTTACCTGAGCCTCAACCTCGGAGTCTACCATGCTCTCGGGAATTTCGGCAACAAGCTTCTCGGCAAGAGCATCCTCTACCTTTTCGGAAAGCTCGTTGTCGGCGTTGTCCTTGTGTCTCTTCTCGATTTTTGACGCAAGGTCGGCGCGGTATTCAGCAAAAGTGTTGAATTCCGAAACGTCAACGGCAAAATCGTCGTCAGCCTCCGGAAGCTCGGTCTTTTCAAGAGCGTTCAGCTTTACCTTGAATACGGCTGCTTTTCCGGCAAGTTCGGCGGCGCCGTACTGCTCGGGGAATGTGACATTCACATCAAATTCCTCGCCTACGTTCTTGCCGACGATGCCTTCTTCAAAGCCGGGGATGAACTGGCCGGAGCCGAGCTTGAGATGATGACCGGAATCCTTTCCGCCGTCAAACGCAACGCCGTCCACAAAGCCCTCGTAGTCGATCACAGCGGTATCGCCCATTTCTGCAGGACGATCGGTGACTTCGATCTCGCGTGCGTTTCTCTCGCGGACGGTCATGATCTCGCGGTCGATCTCCTCGTCAGTAACGGGAGCCAGAACCACCGATGCCTCGATGCCCTTGTAACCCTCAATGGTAACGTCGGGCTTTACATACATTTCCGCCTTGAGAACGATCTCGTTTTCGTCCATCGATACGATGTCGAACTCGGGACGCGACACGACCTGCTTACCGGCGGCGTCAACTATCTCGGAATAGTGCGCATTGATGATGTTGTTGATGGCATCCTCAAGGAACACGCCCGTTCCGTACATTTTTTCAATAATGCTGCGGGGAGCTTTGCCGCGGCGGAATCCGGGGATATTGAAGTTCTTGGATTTCTCGTGAAATACCTTTGACTTCTCAGCCTCAAGCGTTGCGGCATCCTCCGAAAATTCAACGGTGCAAAGATTCTTTTCGTTGATCTCTGATTTTCTGATTGTCATGGTGACCATACCTTTCTTACAACGCGTCCGCATGCCGTATAGGCGCGGGCACAATTTTTCACATTAATATATTTTACTATAAATTTATTGTATGTCAAGTCCTAAAATCGAAATTCGGCTGATTTTGCGATAAAAATAACGATTTTTCTTCTGTTTTGCGCGCTTACAGGTCAGATAGGGACCCTGAGGGGACAGAACGCAAGGTGGTCTGCCGCTATAAGTCTGAACTCGATATCCTCAAACATGAAGGGTTGCTGCCCGACCCGGGAGCTGTGAATATGTCCGAAATAGCAACGTGTCACGCCGTATGAATGAAGAGCATCGACCAGTCCTCGGGCAACCGCGCCGTTCCACACCGGAGGAAAATGCAAAAATGCGATAACGGGAAGTCCGCCTGAGGCGTCGCGCAATTCTGCGGCGGCTCTGAGACTCATTTCCAGCCGCATGGTCTCACGGTTATTTATCTTTTCCCAGCTGACATCCCCGACAGTCTTCTGCGATTCCTCATCGAAAAACCACCCGCGTGACCCGCATATCACCGCTCCGTCCGCTATATAAGCGTTATTATACAGTATGTTCAGTGTTGAAAAACCGTTTTCGGCAAAAAAGGCGTTCATTTTTGAGGCGGTAGCCCACCAGAAATCGTGATTGCCTTTTCCTATATATTTTATGCCGGGCAGGGAATCAATGAATGCAAAATCATCCCTCGCCTCCGGAAGATTCATCGCCCAGCTTATATCTCCGGGAACAACAACGGTATCATCCGGCTCCACGAGCGCACGCCAGTTGCGCTCGATGCGGTTCTGCGAATCGAACCAACGCTGACCGAAAACCTCCATCGACTTCGCTTTCCCGTCGGCACCCGGCAGGTGAAGGTCGGCTATTGTGTATAACGACATTTCAAACCTCCTGCGGCGCACGCGGCGCATAAAAGCTGTGATACGGGACATACTATACCCGTACCGCCATGGCGGCGGTAATATCTGCATATCTGATGCCCGGCATCAGACACCTTAAACCAAGCAAGGAAGGGTAAAACAAAATGGAAGAAAAGCTGAACGCCAACGTAAATCACGAAAAGTGCGGCTGCAAGCACATTGAAGGCATAGTCTGCGACGTTAAAAACTGCGCACACCACAACGGCGATTGCTACTGCACCGCCAACCAGATCGTTGTAGGTCCCACCAGCGCCACAACAAGCGACGCCACCGAGTGCTCGACCTTCAAGCCGAGAGCCAACGACTGAGAGCCTTTCGCAACCTACGTGAGCCACGGCTGTGTCCCTGTTACTGACATATGATCTTGGGGTTCAGCCGCTCCAAAGCAGCGACAAAAAGCCGCTGCTTTGGATAAACAACAATACACTCGGAACGAAAAAACATCCCGGGGGCGCCACACGGCGCCTCATTTTATTATTTCAGAGCCTTGAGCACATCATGCGCCATATCCGCTACGTCGCAGACACGGTCAAATACTATGCGTCTTTCTTCAAGCCCGGCAAGCGGCGCCGGAATATCCGTGTGCGTGAGCTTCGAGAGCGCCTCAAGAGCCGCGGCTCCGTCAGGGGCATTCTTACCCGCAAGCGACTTAAAAACGTCTCCCGCGAACTTGTAGGGGCTTGCAGTCGATGCTGTAAGAACCGGAAGCCTATCCGAACCGGTGCAGTCTGCCAAATATCTGTCAACGCACGAAAGTGCGACGGCGGTGTGCGTATCGCTAAGATACCCATATCTCTCATAATGCCGCTTTATCGCAGAAGCAGTCTCCGCTTCATCGGCACAAAAGCCGACAAATTTATTGTGTATCCTGTCGAGAACACTCGCGGGGACCTCATATTTTCCGGTCTCGGAAAGTCGGCTCATAAGCGATGCCGTTGTTTCCGCATCGGTCATAAGATAGATAAGTCTTTCAAGATTGCTTGAAATGAGTATATCCATAGACGGCGACATGGTGGTATGGAACGCACGGTTGCGGTCATACACGCCCGTGGAAAGAAAATCGGTAAGGATATTGTTGGAGTTTGAAGCGCATATGAGTCTGCGCACCGGAAGTCCCATACGGCAGGCAAGGTATGCGGCAAATATGTTGCCGAAATTACCGGTCGGGACAGCTACGTCGATCATGTCTCCTGGCTTTATGACGCCGGACGCCGCGAGCCTTGAGTAACCTACATAGTAGTATACGATCTGCGGAACGAGTCTGCCCCAGTTTATCGAATTTGCGCTTGAAAGGAAATATCCGCGGCGGTCAAGCTCTTCGCGCATAGCGCCGTCCGCAAAAATGCGTTTTACACCGGACTGTGCATCGTCAAAATTGCCCCTTATCGCGCATACATCAACATTGTCTCCTTCCTGAGTCATCATCTGTAGCTTCTGAACGCGACTCACTCCATCGACG
>CAUABN010000193.1:0-3588 GCA_958427275.1 uncultured Anaerotruncus sp. | reverse complement strand
AACGGGTGTCGCGCCCGGGCGCGACACCCGTTTAATATTTTCCGCTCAGATGCGGAACAGGTCTATAAAAGCGAAATGAACAAAACCGAAACGTATGAATTTCTGAAAAAAAGAAAATATTGATTTTGAAGTGACGGAGCACCGCGCCGTGTGATATTTTATATTGACAGCGAATTCTGCGATGTGCCGGGCATTATCGGCGTGCATCCCAACGACAATACCGCCACCGTGTGGCTGAAGACTGCGGATCTGCTGCGTATTATCGGTGAGCACGGAAACACCATGCATATAGTCGGGATACATGACAGCCGTAAGATCGCAGGGGGTGAATAAAAACGAAAGGAGCATATGAAAATGAAGGAGACAGATCAGCAGTTTTTTACCGGGGAGCGGGCGCTGTTCGCTTCGTCCGATCTCAGGATATTGAATTCAACGTTCGATGACGGCGAGTCGCCGCTCAAGGAGAGCCGCAACATCGAACTTGCTTGCAGTCTGTTCAAGTGGAAATATCCGCTCTGGTACTGCAAAAATATAAAGCTTGACGGGTGTACGCTTTTTGAGATGGCGCGCGCGGGAATATGGTATACCGAGGATATATCGGTGCGAAATACCGTAATCGAAGCGCCGAAGAATTTCCGCCGTTGCCGAGGCGTTTCGCTTGAAAATGTGAATTTTCCGAACGCGGCGGAGACGCTGTGGAGCTGCCGTGACGTTCATCTTGAGCATGTTACGGCACGCGGCGATTATTTTGCCATGAACTGCGAGGACCTTGATATCAACGACCTGACGCTTGTCGGCAACTATTCCTTTGACGGCGTTAAAAACATGACCATAAGAAATTCGCGCCTGCTTTCCAAGGATGCCTTCTGGAATACCGATGGAGTGACGGTCTATGATTCCTTTATTTCGGGCGAATATCTCGGCTGGAATGCAAAAAATCTCACGCTGGTAAACTGTACTGTCGAAAGCCTGCAGGGAATGTGCTATATCGACGGTCTTGTTATGAAGAACTGCCGCCTTATCAACACAACGCTTGCGTTCGAATACAGCAAAGTCGAGGCTGATATCGTCGGAAAGATAGACAGCGTTCTCAATCCGTCCGGCGGCAGTATAACGGCTGACCATATCGACGAGCTTATCATCGAGCCGTCCCGCGTTGATCCTCATGCGGTGCATATCACATGCAGGGAGGGGGAGAAAAGTGGAAAATAAAAAAACGGTATACGATTTCGATGCGCCGACCGAAAGGCGGCACACCGGTTCGCTAAAGTGGGATATAGGAGATAACGAGCTTCCCATGTGGGTGGCGGATATGGATTTCAAGACCGCGCCTGCGATAACAGAGGCTTTGACGCGCCGTGCCTCCGAGGGAATATTCGGCTACACCGTCATACCGGATGAGTGGTATTCATCGCTCATCGGCTGGTGGAGCAGTCGCCACGGGCTTGAAATACAAAAGGAGTGGCTTGCATTCTGTACCGGTGTCATTCCGGCTATCTCAAGTGCTGTAAAGCGTATCACGAACGTGGGCGACCGCGTGCTCGTGATGACGCCCGTATATGATATTTTCTTTCATTCGATAGAAAACGCGGGCAGAACGGTGCTTGAATGCCCGCTCACCTACGACGGTGATTCCTACGGCATAGATTTTGCGGCGCTTGAGCGCGGACTCGCCGAGCCGCTCACCACAATGATGATACTTTGCAACCCGCACAATCCGGTGGGCAGGATATGGTCGCGCGAGGAGCTGGCGCGTATAGGCGAGCTTTGCCGCAGGTACGGCGTTACGGTGCTGTCCGACGAGATACACTGCGATCTTACCGACCCGGAGGTCGGGTATGTTCCGTTTGCATCGGTGTCCCGCGAATGCGCCGCCAACAGCGTCACATGCGTGGCGGCAAGCAAAGCGTTCAACCTCGCGGGGCTTCAGTCTGCGGCTGTGGTGATACCGAACGAATTCCTGCGCAACAAGGTAGTGCGCGGACTAAACAGCGATGAGGTGGCGGAGCCTAACTGCTTTGCCACGCTTGCGGCGGCAACGGCATTCGGCAGCTGCGGCGACTGGCTCGATGAGCTTCGCGCATATCTTGCGGAGAACAAGCGCACGGTGAGTGAATTTGTGAGCCGTGAGATACCCGGGATACACGTTGTGGGGCAAAATGCGACATATCTTTTGTGGATAGATTGCAGTGCAATCACCGACGATACCGACGGGCTTGCGGATCATATCCGCCGCACGACAGGACTCTATCTGACGGCGGGTGGTCAGTACCGGGGAAACGGCAGATATTTTCTGCGCATGAACACCGCGTGCCAGCGTAAAACGCTTATCGACGGACTGGAAAGACTGCGTGTCGGCGTTGCCGACTATTGCCGCACAAAGGTGGATATTTGATGAAAAGGACATTTTGATTATCATTTCGGTCGTACTGATGCTTGCCATATGCGGTTGTGACAGCATGTCGGCTGCGGTCTTCAATTCAAAAAAGACAGATAGGGAATATTCAGTTAACTGCATTCGCTTCAGCGGTACCGACCGCCATGCGCTCTCGCTTCAGGCGGGGGATGTGATGACTGTCACCGTCACGAGCGACAGCGGCAGCATCGGCGTGACGGTAGCCGACGGGGACAATTATCTTTATCGCAGTTATGCGATAGAAGCGGGCAGCTTTACCGTTACCGCATCGACGGCAGGCAGATATACCGTTATCCTTACAGGTGATGGGTTTTCCGGAAAAATTGCGTTTCAAAAGAACGCATCGTGATGAATGCCGGACTGAACGCTCAGGTGTGTCAAACGACAGTTTCCCCGAATATTCTTGTATTAAAAGCAGCATTTGAGGTTCCGCGTATATGAAAACCGGTTATAAAAAAACAATGTACGCCTGCTTTGCGGGGTACATGGTTCAGGCGATAGTAAACAATTTTCTTCCGCTTTTGTTCGTTACATTTGCGGGAGCATATTCGATACCGCTGTCAAAGATCACATTTCTGATAACGATAAATTTTATGATCCAGCTCTGCATCGATCTTGTATCCACAGTGCTGATAGACAAAATAGGCTACCGTGCATCGGCAATACTTTCGCACGTGTTTGCGGCGCTCGGTCTTGTTATGCTGACGGTGCTTCCCGATGTGCTTCCCGACCCCTATATCGGTATGATTGCATCCGTGGCGGTATATGCCGTAGGCGGCGGATTGCTTGAGGTCATAATAAGTCCGATAATCGAGGCGTGCCCCACCGAAAACAAGGAACGTGCAATGAGCCTGCTTCACTCATTCTATTGCTGGGGGCACGTCGGAGTCGTCCTTATATCCACCGCATTTTTTGCACTGTTCGGGACTGAAAACTGGAAGATCATGGCTCTTTTATGGGCGATAGTTCCTGCGGTGAATCTTGTTGTGTTTGCCACGGCGCCGATGTATTCGCTCGACGGCGGCGATCAGCCGTCCGAACGGATAGGCAGACTCTTCCGCAACCGGCTTTTCTGGATATTTATGCTCATGATGGTGTGCGCCGGAGCCAGCGAGCAGGCTGTGGGACAATGGGCGTCGGCATTTGCCGAACGCGGGCTCGGCGTCAGCAAA
>CAUABN010000192.1:0-3630 GCA_958427275.1 uncultured Anaerotruncus sp. | reverse complement strand
CATATGTCCGAGCGGTCGGCGCGATGAAATGTCAGCTCGTCGTTCTGCAGGTTGTTTTTGCCGCAAAGTACAGTATAGCCACCGGAGGTTACAAATTCAGATGGTGCGCTTTTTACCTTTTTCGGCGGCGGTGTCTTCTGCTTACCGGCGTAGCCGGAGCGCCACAGTTCCTCGCGTATCTCGGCAAGTTCGGCGCCTGTTTCCGCACGCGAGAGGGCGTCAAGAGCCGAACGCACATATTCAAGCTCGGTCACGCCGAGAGCGAGCTGCTTTGTCAGCTCGCGCTTTGCGGTTTTGGATTTGGCGTATTTTTTGTAAAGACGCTGTGCGTTTGCGGAAGGCGACAGCCTTCCGTCAAGTTTTACCGTGCGCACGGCAAAACTGCCGTCCTCATTCATTTCGGAATAATCGGTCAGCCGCACATCGGTGTCGCCGCGCTTGATGAGGTAGAGGTTTGCGGTTATAAGATCGGCGTCGCGGCGATAGTCGTCGCCGTGTTTGCAGTCGGCAAGCTCGCTTCTTTGCGCGTCGAGCTTGCGGCAAAGGCGGTTTTCAGCCGCCTTCATGGTGCGAAGCAGGTCATCGGCGCGGGATTTTACAAGCGCGCGGCGGTCGCGTTCGCCGTAAAATGTGTCAAGCAACTCGCCAAAGCTGCCGTATGTGCGCAACTCTGCCTCGCCGTACTGTAAAAGAGGAAGGAAAGAATATTCCACCGGGGCGCCGTCATGGCAAGCCATGACGGGTGTGAAGCGTTTTTCCTTTATCAGCTCAATGACTGCCGCAAATTCGCGCCAGAGCAGATAAGCCGATGAGCCGCCCACGGTGGCATCGGTGCTCCCCGAGGCGCGGAAGGCTATCTCGCGCGCTACTGTCGGCGATATCCCGAGATAAGCCGAATTTATCTGTTTTGCCGCCTGACGCTCCGGAATGCATTCTTCGAGCATACCGAGAAATCCGTCGCGTGTTTCGTTCAGCGGATCGCGCTTTTCCTGTGCCGGCGGCAGCTCGTAAAGCATTCCGGGAAGCACCTGGCGAAGCCGCGAGGTGGTGAAATCCACCTGGCGCATAGCGCCGAGTATCTTTCCGTTCCCATCGGTGAATATGAGATTCGAGTTTTTGCCCATGACCTCGGCGTATATGAATTTCTTGCAGTCGTAGCCCATTTCGTCGCGTCCGTCAAATTCAAGACGTGCCACGCGTTCAAAGCCCGGCTGTGTCGCGCCGACAAACACCGAGCCGACAAAATGCTTGCGCATGAGCATGCACAGCGTCGGAGGGACGGCGGGGTTGTCCGCCGGTTCGTTGGTGTACGCCATGCGCGGATCGTTGGCTCCGCAGCGCATAAGCAGACGGCGCGCGCCGTCGCGTGTGCGGAGTCCGAGTATCACGGTATCGTTCTGCGGCTGGTAGACCTTATCGACTCTGGCGCCTGCCGAGCCGCAGTTAAGCTCGTCGATAACGGCGGCGAGCATTCCGGCATCGTATGCCATTTTGTAAATTCCTTTGCTTTTTTATCAGCCGAACATGACCTGATCCACTTCGTCGAGGGAAGGGAATACGAAGTCGGGCTTTTCGGCAACTGACGCCGCGTCAACGTCGGCGGGTGTGGTCTCGCCGGAAAGCACAAGCACTGCGGTCACGCCGTGCTTTTTGCCGAGGGCGATATCTGTGTAAAGGCGGTCGCCGAATATGCACATCTTGTCGCGCGCAATTCCGGTCGCTTCGCTTATCATTTCAACGGTCTCACGGTAAGGTTTGCCGAAGTATGTGGGGACCTTTCCGGTGGAGGCGGTCACAAATGCCGCAATCGCTCCGCTGTCGGGAATGAATCCTGTCTCGGTCGGACAGTTGAAGTCGGGGTGAGTGGAGAGATATTCCGCACCGCCGCGTATGAGGCGGCAGGCGTTGTCAAGCTTCTGATATGTGAGCGAGGTGTCAAAACTCGTGATAACTATGTCGGCATGATCCTCGTCGCCGTTCAGCATATTTATTCCGGCTGCGCGGAAGTTTTCTACAAGCTCGTCGGTGCCCACGAGGTAAACGCTCTTGCCGGGGCGGTGACGGCGCAGAAATTCAATGGTCACGTCGCCGGAGGTCATTATCTCATCGCGGGTCGGCGAAAAGCCGAGGCGGTCGAGCTTGCCTACGTAAAAGTCGGTGGTGTGTGAGGCGTTGTTGGTGAAGAAAAGAACCTTTTTGCCGTGTGCACGGAGATCGTTGATAAAGCGAATGGCAAAGGGGAATACATTGTATCCGAGGTATATGGTGCCGTCCATGTCAAATATGTAGAGTTCTTTTTCGTTGAGTATCGATGTATCGGGATTTTTGAAGTCCATTTTAGCAAGTTACCTTTCCTACGCATATTATTACAGTATAATTATATCACTGACTTGACTTTTTTGCAAGATGATGATACAATATTATCGCAATAAACTCAGCGAGGCAGAGAAATATGGCTGAAAAATCATGCAAAAAGATAAAAAACAGTACCGGAAAGACGATAGTCGGCATTGATGTCGGCGGAAGCACAACAAAAATCGTGGGCTTTGACCCGGAGGGGAGACTGCTCTCTCCGATATTCGTGCAGGCGACAGATCCGGTGACGTCGGTATACGGCGCGCTTGGCCGCTTTACGTCCGAAAACGGACTGGCACTCGGAGATATCGACCGTGTTATGATGACAGGTGCTGGTTCTGGATTTGTAAATATGCCGATATATTCGCTTGACTGCCGTTCGGTGACGGAATTCAAAAGCATAGGTCTTGGCGGGCTTTATCTCTCCGGACTTGATGAAGCGATAGTCGTAAGCATGGGTACCGGTACGGCGCTCATACATGCCAGAAGGACAGGGGACGGAGCCGTCACGGATTATCTCGGCGGTACCGGCGTCGGAGGCGGCACACTTGTCGGGCTTTCAAAGCAGCTCCTCGGAATGGAGAATATTTCGCACATCGAACAGCTTTGCGAGGGCGGCGATCTTTCAAATGTCGATCTGCGGGTCAGAGATATATCGCGCGAGGGACAGTTCACCGGACTCAATGATAACCTTACCGCATCGAATTTCGGTAAGCTGAGCGACCTTGCGTCAAAAAATGATATAGCGCTCGGCATTGTCAATATGGTGTCGGAGACGGTCGCAATGATCTCGGTGTTCGCAGCGCGCGGACACGGCGTGAAAAATATTGTTCTGACCGGAAACCTTACAAGAATAGCGCCGGTGAGAAGAACGTTCGAGGGACTGGGCGAGTCGTTCGGAGTCAATTTCCTAATCCCGGAGCTTTCACAGTACGGGACCGTTATCGGTGCCGCACTGCAATAAGGAATATACACAAACAAAACAGGCTGCCGCGCAATTTGCGCGACAGCCTGTTTTGTTTGTGTATGAATCGGCGTAGCAGTTCAGACTCCGCCCTTACTTCACTGCCGGGGTATAACAGATAATGTTCAGATGAAACTAAATTGGTGTAGTAGATCAAACCCTGCTCTTGCTTCCCCATCGGGGTATGAAGTTAAAGTTCTGCACAAACTTCACCCGAGTTCAAAATACTCGGAGCGGCCGGCACCGACAGAAACATATTTGATGTGGCAGCCCGTCATCTTTTCGAGGTAGCGTACATAGTTCTGAGCTTC
>CAUABN010000191.1:0-3659 GCA_958427275.1 uncultured Anaerotruncus sp. | reverse complement strand
CGTAGGTGGGGAAGAGGTTTATCATTCCCACATGGTCGGGATCAAGACGGCGCAGTGCGGATATCACCATGCCGAGACGCTCGAATTTATCTGCGGCGGGTTCGTCCATAATGTAATAGCCGCGCAGATTGTCAAATTCGCGGTAATCGGCTGCGACTTCCTTTATGACTGCATCGACCTCATCCTGCGTGACCGCGTTCGTGCTGAATACGATGTTGTTTATGCGGGCATCCCACAGCGCGGAGCAGGTGAGACCGTATTTTTTCAGCAGCACGAGCGCCGCCTTGTTGTTTTCGACAGTGTTGTTTTCTATCGGGATGCTTGTAAAGCCGCAGTCCGCGATGGCTTTTATGTATTCCTCATTGAGTATCTCATCGCCGTGAGGTCCCCAATAATATGTAATTTCAAACTTTTCCATGCCGGTGGTCCTGCTTACCTCTTTTTCTTTGAAATCGTGATGATACGTTACCGTAGCCGTGAATGAGAATTCTCCGTCCTCATCTGTCAGTGTAAACGAGCGCACGGTGTCGGCGGCTCCTGCGGGGATCGTCGCCAATGGGAGCGCGGCGGCAACGAGCATTATGCAGATAATGCGGCGTGCGAGGCGTTTGTCCTTGACGGGGACGACAAGGCAGGCGGCTCCGACAAGCACAGCGGCGGCAGCGGCGATGCCTGCGGCATATGAACCGCAACCCTTTTTTGATGTACCCGTGCTGTCGGCTCCGGCGGTGCTTTCGACATGGCGGTAGCTCCTGAAGGTAAATGTGTGCTTGTCGCCGACCGGGATATCGACGGGAGCTTCTGCTTCACCGTAATACACGGCGCCGTCGCTCGCGGAAAGCGAAACGCTTATCTGCTTTGCGTATTCCGAGGAGACGTTCTCAACGGTTATGTCTATATGGTCGTGCGCGGATATGTCGGCGGATATCGCCGAGGTCGCGCGGAGGCCGTCCTTTTCCGCAGTGCCCTTGGCGGCGGGACCCCACGCAAGCGTCAGCGCGGTGAGAGAGAATGCAAACAGGAGGACAAGAAGAACTGAAAGTGTTTTTTTCATGACAGTGATCCTTTCGGCTTATTTTTTTACTCTCAGGAGCAGAGCGGCGGCGGGTGCTATCGTAAGCACACAGCAACCGTTTTTGTCATACGACATGAATGAGGCTCCGTCGGCGTAGCGCCACTCTCCCGTGTCGGTATCAAAGTATTCAAGTCCGCCGCGGTGGTCTTTGAGCGTGTATTTGCGTTCATACTCTGCGCCGTCCTGATAGTTTTTGTTGACTATCATAAAGCTCTCGTCGTCAAAGAAGCCTATCACGGCATCGTCGCCGTCGATCTCGCCGAGGTCGCCGTACGGTGTGTAGCCGACTGTGTTGAAGGGTATCGTGGCGCCGAGATGGAATACCGCGGTGGACATTTTGTCAAACAGCTCGCGGCCGATGGGCAGGAGCCATTTGTTTATTTTCTGAACATCGTAGTAGTGCGGGTATACCTCGCCGAGGTAATTCATGCAGGAATTTGTCCAGCCGTCGTCCATAAGGTCCTTGTCGAGCCAGAACGTAAAGTAGGAGATGCGCTTCATGCCGTAAACAAGGTCAAGGTTGACCTCCCACATGATCTGCGTCGGCGTAAGGTCGCCGTAGTTGTTCTTGGTGGTGGAGTGCTTGGTGAGCAGCACTATCTGCATGCAGTCCTTGCCGTGCTTGAGGCCCGCCTTCCGCACCGTTTCAAGATTGTTGAACACCTGCATATTGTATTTTCCGTTTGCCCAGAAGACATACTGGTCGTAGCTTATGTAGTCCGGGTCCACCTGCGTACACAGAGCATCTATGTGCTTTTAGTAGCTTGGTGAGCCGAGCGTTTTGGAGCTTACCGTGATGGGATAGAGGTTTATCATCACTGAGCGCCCGGGATCAAGGCGGTGGATGGCGGAGGTTATCATGCCGAGGCGCGGGAACAGCTTTTCCGATGGCTCGTCGGTGATGAGGTAGCCGCGCAGGTTGTCATATCCGCCGTAATCGGCTATGACCTCGCTGATGACCTCGTCCACGCGTTCCTGAGTGAAACTCGCGGACGAGTGAACGAGATCGTTTATCCTCCAGTCCCAGAGGGCGGAGCAGGAAAGCCCGTACTTTTTCAGCAGCGTGAGCGCCGCTTTGTTGTTTTCAACTGTGTTGTTTTCCATCGGAATGCTGGTGAAGCCGCACTCCGCGATCTTTTTGATGTATTCCTCATTGAGGATATCGTTCCCGTGAGGACCCCAGTAATATGTTATCTCAAAGCGTTCCATGCCGGCCGATCTTGCAACCTCCTTTGCCTTGAAGTTGTAATGGTATGATATTTCGGCGCTTACCGTCCTGCCTCCGGTCTCAATGCTCACGGTGAAGGAGCGCACGGTATCTGCAGCTTCCACGGGAAGTACCGCCGCAGTAAGCACCGTAACGGCGACGAGCAGGATGCCGAGAAAACGGCGTGGGAGCTTTGTACCCTTGAAGCACAGCGCAAGGCAGAGCGCCGAGACAAGTGATATTGCCGCTGCCGCGGGGCGTGAGGATATAAAGCAGCCCCTCTTTTCAACAACGAACTGATTGGTCTCAGAGATCGCCGCAAGCGGAATGAAATTCAGTGCCCGCTCTTCTCCTGTGTCGAGGTCGAATGGTCCGGAGAGATCTGACGGATCCAAGACCACCGCCGGATGACCGGGTAGGTCGGCAGCAACGTCGTCAGTACGTCTGCACAGCCATTCTGCGCCGTCGGAGGAGCTTACGGAAACGGTGATCGTTCCCGCATACTCGGAGGAGAGATTCCGGACCTTTACCAGGATGTGATCCGTTGCATCATCGGCGGAGATAAAAGCAGAAAGTCCGTCCTTTTCGGCGGTGGCTGACGGTACGGCGGCATCCAAGGCAAGGGACAGCACGGTGAACAGTGCCGCAAACAAAACCGCAAGCAGTATCGATAGTGTCTTTCTCATAGTTGTGGCTCCTTTTTCGTTACGCTGCCCGCATCGGGGCAGTCGGCGTTGGGGATGCTGGGCGCTTCCGAAAAAAAGAGGAAAGCACTTCGCCTTTATTATACAGGCGTCAGGGAACATTGTCAACAAAAAATTCGTTCCCGAAAGTGCTTTCCTTGTATTTGTTTTATATTTGTCTTATTTTATATCGATATCAAGAGGCTTGTCAAGCTCGCGCGGAGAGGGTGAGCCGTTTTTCTTTCGCTGGCGCACGCACTCGGTGAGCAGATATTCTATCTGACCGTTCACCGAGCGGAAGTCATCCTCTGCCCATGCCGCGATAGCGTCGTACAGCTTTGCCGACAGCCGCAGAGGGACCTGCTTTTTTCCGTTATCACCCATGATCCGGTATCAGTATATGCTGCCGGAGTTGACCACCGGCTGGGCATCGCGGTTCCCGCAAAGGACCACGAGAAGGTTTGAGACCATAGCAGCCTTGCGCTCCTCGTCAAGCTCAACCGTGCCGTGCTCGGCAAGTCTGTCAAGCGCCATTTCGACCATGCCCACTGCGCCGTCAACTATCATGCGGCGGGCGTCGATTATCGCCGATGCCTGCTGACGCTGAAGCATGACCGCCGCGATCTCAGTGGCGTATGCGAGGTAGGTTATGCGCGCTTCAAGTATTTCTATGCCCGCGTCGTTCACGCGGTCC
>CAUABN010000190.1:0-3661 GCA_958427275.1 uncultured Anaerotruncus sp. | reverse complement strand
AAGACCTTCCGCGAATGGCCCGAGATGACAGACAATGTTATTCCCTACATAGGCGGCGAGGAAGAAAAGAGCGAGCGCGAGCCGCTTCGCATATGGGGCGGCGTAAATGACGGCGTGATAGTTCCCGCAGAAGCGCCGCTCATCACAACGCAGTGCATACGCGTTCCCGTGACCGACGGTCATACCGCCGCCGTATTCGTAAGTTTTGAGCATGTCCCAACCAAAGAAGAGATACTCGACCGCTGGGCTTCATACCGCGGACTGCCGCAGGAGCTTGAACTGCCGAGTGCGCCGCGGCAGTTCATCACATACTTTGAGGAAGACGACCGCCCGCAGGCGGCGCGCGACCGTATGCTTTACGGCGGCATGGGCGTGTCCGCCGGCAGGCTCCGCCCCGACACGCTGTTTGACTGGAAGTTTGTCGGTCTTTCGCACAACACACTGCGCGGCGCGGCGGGCGGCGCTGTCCTTAATGCCGAGCTGCTTTACAGACTCGGTTACATGGACTGAACCGGGATATTTCAGCGACAGAAAGGACGTGCAAAAATGAGGCTCGACAATATTTTTGACAACGCCGCCGAAAAACCTCTCGACAACATACCGCCGGACGGCGGATACACGGCAATATTCCGCACTGTTGCGTGCATAGGCGACAGCCTGTCCTCCGGAGAGTTTGAAGCCGCCGCCGTAAACGGCAGCAGCTATCACGATATGTATGAATACTCATGGGGACAGTTTATGGCGCGCATGTGCGGCTGCCGTGTCTTCAATATGTCACGCGGCGGAATGACTGCCAAGGAGTACTGGGAGCGTTTTGCCGATGCGAACGGCTATTGGAACCCTTCGTATGCGGCTCAGTGCTATATCATAGCGCTTGGGGTGAACGATCTTTTCGGCAAAAAGCAGGAGATCGGGACCGCCGCCGACATTGATATGCAGACATCCGATACATTTGCATTCTACTACGCACATATAATCGAAAGGCTCAAAAAAATCCAGCCGCGCGCAAAATTCTTCCTTATGACAATGCCTCGCGGAGACGACGATGACGGCAGGCAGGAGCTGCGGCGCGGACACCGCGAGCTGATGTATTCGTTTGCCGCAAAATATAACAACACATATGTGATCGACTTTTTCGAATACGCGCCGCGTTACGGAGCTGAGTTCAAAGAAAAATTCTATATGCGCGGGCACATGACCCCTGCCGGGTATCTTCTCACCGCCAAAATGACGGCAGCATACATTGACTACATCATCCGTCACAACATGCAGGATTTCAAGGAGATCGGTTTTATAGGGACCGATCTGCACGCCTGAGCGACATCGTGAGGCGGAAAATGAAAAAGGCAATAAGATTCCTTTGCCTTCTCGCCACAGCCGCCGTGCTCACCGCGTGCGGTGCAAACAATAACGCGGCTGAAACGACTGCGCCCGAGACTGTTCCCGCAGCGCAACCGACCGATGCGGCAACCACTGCCGATGCGTCTGCCGACACAACGACCGCCGATACGACCGGAACGGCGGCTACCGACGGCGCCGAGTAAGCGGCGCGGGCATATTACAGAACGACCGTTTTTGAGGTCGTATCGCTTGAGGTCAGATCGGCTGACGCCGAACAGGTCATATTTACCGTCATCGCAAATCGCGGAGGAGTTCTGCTTGAACAGCCGCGCAGTATAGAGCTGACGCTCGCCGACGGCGTATGGACGGTCACGAACGAAGGCTACTGAAGCCACACAGGAGGAGAAAGACCGTGACAGAGCTTAAAAAATGCTGCAAAGTCCCCTTCCCCGAAAGACTTTTTGAACAATACGAGGTCGGCGACCAAATGATCACCGCCAATGTTGGCACCGGAAAGGTCGCCGACATGATGAAGCGTTTTATTGAAATGCGGGACGAGCCTGTATTCTTCATACTTGAGATACCGACAGATCTCGGCAACGAAGAAAAGTTCTCCGACGGGATCGCCGCCGGCTTTCACACCGATGTTTATTATTTAGACAACTGCTCGCAGGAAGCCGCGATATCTTTGCTCAACAGACTCGCCCCTTTGCTCATAGACGACGGAATGAACGCATTCGGCTTCGGCGGTCACGCGAGCAATGACGAGATAATGTTCGGCAAGTACAACGTCATGACGGTATACGCCGCCGATACCGCGAAATACGAAAAATTATTCACTGATCTAGGGATAGAAAAGACGGAGACCCTAATAACCGCATGGGACACCTTTGACAGCACGCACCCCGGCGAATCCTTCCGCTACGAGAAAGACGGCAGATCGGTATACAATATTCCCGGGCTTCTGCGCGACAGCGGGCTGTATCTCGCGGAGCGCCGCGGCGAGCAGCGCATAAGCCTCGACGAAATGGTAGGAAAGGTCGCTCTTGTTGGACTCACATATTATTCCGGCAATGAGATCGTCGATCGCAGGCAGTTTTGGGGATGTGTCGTGTCAGCCGATGCTCATGGCATACTCATAGAACATCCCGACGGCAAGAGATTCAATTTACCGCCGGACACCACTCCGGTGAGCTATGCCGCACCGGGCAGCTACACGCTTCATTCGACCGGAGAGACTGTGACCGACCCGGATTATCTTATCACATGGAACATAAATCAGGACGGGGATAGTGAGGATGAATAAAAAAATCACCGCATGCGTTCTGATCGCTGTCACGGTTTTTCTTACAGCCTGCGGGCACGGAGGCGCCGACGTCGGCGGTCAGACAGACGTGCATACACCCGCATCATCCGCCACCGACACAACGCGGGAAGAAACAAAAAATGACCTCACTGACAGCACGTCGCTGTCTGAGGACACAAAGAAAACAGAGGCTATGGTCATTACAAAAGCAATAAAATTCAACAAGGGAACAGTCAAAAATTCAGTTCAGGGCATGTCGGTCTGGCAGGGCAAGCTGTTTCAGCTTTATCACACCGGCGACTGCAATGTTTTTGATCTCGAAGCCGACATGTCGGAGCCGATAGCGACATTCAGACTCGGGTCGGCATCCGACAGCAACCACGCCAACAACTGCAATTTCAGCACGATACACTATAACGGCAATCCCATTCCGCTGCTTTACGTGGTGGACGGCAATTCCGGCAACGTAATGAAATGCAGCGTTGAGAACATCGTGGAAATGGACGGCTCCTATACCTCCGAGTGCATACAGACGATACACCTCGATCAGTCCGGCTTCGCCGCGGCGGGATATATGCCCTACTGGGGCTGGCCGTCATGGCTCGTAGGGACCGACGGAGAGTACATATGGCTGCACGGCGCGCGCTACCGCACCAACCGCTCAATGGATGCATATTACGATGATAACCGCTACATAATCACAAAGTTCCGCCTGCCGTCGCCTGATAAAAAGCTCACGGTGCTTACCGCCGACGATGTTGTTGAACAGTTCACCACAGAATACAATGTAAATTTCACGCAGGGCGGAACGGTGTCCGGCAAATATCTTTTCTACACCTTCGGCACCGGAAAGACAGACAATCCGTCGGCGATACGCGCGTGGGACCTTGAAGAGCACAGACTGCTGCCTCCGATCGATGTATCCGAGGTGACCGAAGAACTTGAGGACTGCACCGTTATCGGCGACCGACTGTACTTCATCACACAAAAATCCAATCTCTATTACATACCCCT
>CAUABN010000189.1:0-3661 GCA_958427275.1 uncultured Anaerotruncus sp. | reverse complement strand
TACCAGGGCCCCGTTGAATTCGACGCGGGCTGCCTGCTCATCGCCGATGACGAGTTTGCGGATGTAAAGACCGTTATCTCGGCTTACAAGCTTGCCAAGGACACTGCTCTTGACGGCGAGAAGACTCTCACAGGTGTTATCACCAAAATCGACACTCCGTACAGCGATCAGTTCAAGAACATTACCGTTACCATCACCGTTGCCGGCATTTCCGACAAGACCATTCAGTGTTTCCGCATGGTCGGCGAGGGTGCGGCAAATCTTGCCGAAGGTCAGGTCATCACTGTTACCGGAACTCTTAAGAACTACAACGGCACCGTCGAATTCGACGCCAAATGTACATTTAAACTCGGGTGACGTTTGTGCAGACTCTGCGCTGCATACCCCGACAGTGAAATAAGATCGGACTCATATCTACTACACGCCCATAGTTACATCTGAACACGGGGTAACTTTCCGGCGGGAGTTAGTCCGGACTTACACCATCTATAAAAAAGCGGCTGTTGAAAAACTCGTTTTGAGCTTTTTAACAGCCGCTGATGTTATAAGAAGTTATAAGTAAAAGTGAAAAAGTGAGGTGGATTTTGCGAAAGCAAAATCTTCATTATTCTATTTTCCATAAAAAAACAGAGAGAAGATATAAATCCGCTCTCTGTTTATTGACAAGCTACGTTATGTTCAGAAGCAACTTAAGACGTGGAGTCTGATATAAATCTGTACTCACACCATTGACAAGTCACTTCATGTTCAGAAGTAACTTAAGACGTGGAGTCTGATATAAATCTGTACTCACAACATTGACAAGTCGCTTCATGTTCAGATGTAACTATGGGCGTGTGGTAGATAAGAATTAGCACTCATTTCGCCATCGGGGTATGCGGCTGCAAATCTGCTCAAACGCCACCCGAGCTCAAAAAATCTCTTTGTCGCTGGGACGGCGGAGATCGATCTTGTAGCCATCGGGAATGCGTGCAGCTTCCTCGGCGCGACGCGCAGTGTGATCCATGCGCGAAACACCAAAGGGAGGACGCCAGCCGGAGGACTCACCGGAGGCGGGCGCATCGGGCTTGCCGGTGTCCGCCGCTACATACGCATCCAGCTTCTCCTTGAGGTACTTCACACGCTCGCTCCCGCAAAGCTCGGAGTAAAGATCGTGCGTCTCGGGCGAACGGTCAAAGTAGTAGTACTGACGCCGCGGACCGTGCCATATCAGCTTGTCGGTCGCACCTGCCGCCATGTAAACACCCTTTTCGTGGCAGTTGTACTGGGAGTATACAACGTCGTGGACCGAACTGAAAATGTCGGTGCCGTCGAATTCGGCGGGATCGTAGTCAACGCCGGCAAGCGAGAGAAGGGTCGGCGCAACATCGACGAGAGAGACGGGATCGGAACGGCGTCCGGCGGACATGCCGGGCACACGAAGCATAAAGGGTATCGCCGAGGCGGAGGAGAGCATCGTCCGCTTGCCCATGTTGCGGTAGTCGCCCAGACACTCGCCGTGGTCGGAGGTGAAGAGGATCACCGTGTCGTCGTACATTCCGCGGCGGCGGAGCGCATCGAGAATGCGGGATATCTGGTAATCGACAAACGATACGCAGGCATAGTAGGAGTTCTTCAGCTTGAGTGCATCGAGCGCGGAAATGCCAAGACGGTCGGTGTCGAACGTCTTGTGAAGAAGCGGTTTCAGCTCGGCAGTGTCGTCCGGTATAAATGGCGCGGGCAACTCGTCCGAGCGGTAGAGCTTGTTCCAGGGCGCGGGCGGGCAGAACGGAGGATGAGGATGAATGAAGGAGGACATGTGGAATACCGGTTTTTCGGGATCGCAGCTTTCGATGAATTCGACGGAGCGGTCGCCTATCCACTGCGTCGGGTGCGCCTCGGCGGGAAGCTGGGATACCTGCGGCACATAGTACATCTCGCTGCGCTGACCGTTGTAGTCAAAAACGTAGGGATAGTTCTCTTCTATGTATTTGGTGTAGTCGTCCTCGGGGTGCGAAAGCTCCTCCTGCGTATCGCGGCGCATAAAGCCGAGGGAGCCGTAGCGGTCCCATACATGGTGCATCTTGCCTACACAGCAGGAATTGAAGCCTGCCTCGCTGAGCATGGCGTAAAAGCCGCGCCCGCGGTAGGAAAGTCCGGGGTTGTTGTTGCTGTTGCCGTGACGGTTGGCATACTGGCCCGAAAGCAGCGAGAGGCGCGCGGGTACGCAGACGGGCGACGGCGTTACGGCGCGGTCGAATATCACCGATTCGGCTGCAAGCGCGTCAAGCGCAGGCGTCTGCACGTAGGGATTGCCGTACGCACCGAGCGCATCGGGACGGAGCTGGTCGGTCATAAGGATCAGAATGTGCGTCAATTTGTTTTCCTCCGTAGATCTTTTGGGCTGATGTCAGAGGCGCGGAAGCAAGTATATATTATATTAATGAAGAACTTTCGCCGATCGCCTCAGCCGTTGTGGTTCAGATGGTTATTCCGTATGTTTTGGTGAATTTGTCAAGCTCGGCGGATGTGGGCAGCGAGGGGAGCGCACCGGCTCTGCCGACAGTCATGGCGCCCACGAGGTTGGCATACTTGCCCGCACGCTCGATATCACCGGAGCGGAGATATTCAAGCGTCAGCGCCGCGGTAAAGGCGTCGCCTGCGGCGGTCGTGTCCACAGCCTTTACATCAAAGGCGGGCAGACAGAAATAGTATTTGCCGTCGTATATGTACGCACCGCGCCCGCCGAGTTTTATCACATAGTAGTGGGCGTCCACCATGCGCGAAAGCGCCGTGGCGGCGCGCAGACAGGCGTCGGGGGTCGAGGGAGCTATGCCGGTGTAAGCCTCGGTTTCGGTCTCGTTGGGGGAGAATACCTCAAGGCGCGGCAGTTTTTCAAACGGGAAGTCGGGCAGCGCGGGTCCCGCGTCGATGAATACAGGGATATCACGCTCGGCGGCATAGCGCGCGGCGTAGATCACCGCCTCCGGCGCGATTTCAAGCTGCATGAAAAGCGCATCGGGACGGCAGAGCATGGCGCTTTCAATGTCGTCGCCGCATATCGCCGTGTTCGCACCGGGGAAAACCGTTATGCGGTTCTGCCCGGACGGCTCGACCGCTATCGCGGCAAGACCGGTCGCCTTGGCGGGGTCGGTCACGATAAAACGGCAGTCAATGCCCTCGCGGGCATAAATGGTGCGCAGTTCGGCGCCGTTGCGGTCGTTGCCGAGGCGCGTGCAGAATACACTGTCGCCGCCGAGACGCTGGACCGCGACAGCGGCGTTCGCTCCCTTGCCGCCCGGAACAAAGCGGAATGTCCCGTTGTCAAGCAGCGTTTCACCCGCTTCCGGTACGCGCGTGACGTTCATAACGAAGTCCATGTTTGCGCTGCTGACGGTCAGAATTCTTTTTTTCATAATTTTTTTGCTCCTTTCCGCGCCCGAAAATGTGCTTTCCGGACGCTGTGAGAAGGTTTTTTTCTTACATTAATATAATTATAACGCACCGCGCAAAAAAAATCAATAGGAAATTTCGAGCGGAAGGCGCATTTTGACTGCTATTTTCGCGGCGGTTTTGGCAATATACGGTATCCGGGCAAAAAATAATTCGCGAAAATCGAAAAAAACACAAAAAAAGATTAAAAAAGGGGTTGACAAGAGGGAGGGAATGAGGTATAATATGA
>CAUABN010000188.1:0-3676 GCA_958427275.1 uncultured Anaerotruncus sp. | reverse complement strand
GCGAACATACCCCGTAGTGCGTTTTATTACCTCCGAGTGCTCTGTATGTCCCGCGGCGACAGTAAATGGGATATGCGCTCTGAGCATGAGGTTCGAGAGGTCCATAACGCCGTGTATTCCGTGGCAGTAGCTGATCTCACCGGGATCCTGCGTGCTTGAAAAATCATATGTTTCGGTCGTATCGAGCATGACAACGGGCAATCCTGCATCACGCAGTGCGCCGATGCTTTCGAGCGACGGCGAATATGCCGCATGCCATGTAACAATGACCTCGGCGCCTTCAGCCTTGATTCTTTCCGTTTCGCGGCGGAATTCCTCGTCAATGCGGATGACCTCAAGCCCCTCAGCCTCCAGCATTTCAGCCAGCTTTTCATAAAACGGTTCGAGCCGTGGACGTGCGCGTGCTCCGCTGCCGCTGTCGTCGTACAGCTTTATGTAAAGCGGTAAAAAACCTATTTTTATTTTTTTCATCGTAAGTTCCTCTTTTAGTTAATACCGAAGAATCGAGATGCGTTTGAGTGCATTACACGTTCAATATCATCGCGCGAAAGACCGAGCTTTTCCGCGGTGGCACGTAGGGCAAGAAGCTCCTCGTACATGAAGGTGGTAATGTTTTTCTCGTCCGATTCACGCATATGCGGATCGGTGTCCACGCCGCCGTAAAGCCCGCGCGGAACAACGTTTACATACTTTCCGCCATCGTCGATGCGGTACATACGCATTGCGGTGAACGGCATATCCGAGCCGAACATGATGCGTTCGGTGCCGATGTTGGTAAACAGCGCTTCCATGGCATCGCGCGAACAGTTGGCGGAGAAATCGAAATACAGGTGCTTTGAGTGTTTCAGTGTATCAAATGCATTTCCGAGATCCTCGGGTACATATGCCCGTCCTATGTGCGCTATTATGACTTTGGCATTGGGGTACTTCTCGTCGATCTCCATCATCTGATGGAGATTGATGGGGTCTCTCAGACGCAGAGCGCGCGGAATGTGCAGCATTACTATACCGCCGATGCGATCCATAAGTTCAAGCTGACCGGGAGTAAGGAAATCAAATATGCGGACGTCCTGCGCGGGTATCCATGAGGGCGAATTGTTCTGATACGGCTTTATACCGATAAATCCGTCATGCAGCGCTCCGAGTATCTCTTTCTCGTCGCTGTCCCAGTTTGTGCAGTAATATGCCGGAAGTCCGTGCGCTTTTGCTTCCTCGAGAGCATATTTGTTCCCGATATCAAGATAGCAGCTCGGTGACGCCATTACAACGGGAGTGACATGCTTTCCCGGGAAAAAGCGCCTGTACGATTCGGCAAGCTCGTCATATGTCTGATACGGAGCGACAGTTGCTGTCCATGTAACACAGCCCTTGTCCCCCACCTTACGCGTACCCTTTTGCCAGATGTGAGTGTGGCAGTCAATAAACCGTTCGGGCAAAAAATCGGCGAGCTTTTCCTCGTATACCCGACGGTCATAATCGGTGATATCAATAATCGGCATGTTATGATTCTCCTTTTCCTATCAGAATATTCTCTTTCCATACACGGAACGCCCTGCCGAGATATTCGGTATATGCGGCGTCCGGCACGGTCGCTTCGTTTTTCGCGACATCCGATATATCTGCGCCGTCAGCGGCGGCTGCAATAAGCGCTGCACCGTAGGCAGGGGCATCCCGCTCGGTGCTTACGGCAAGCCGCCATCCCTGCGAAGCGGCTGCGGAAGCGACTATATTGCGCCACAATGGCGATCTTGCCGCTCCTCCGGACATTATAAGCGAGATGTCCTTGCCGACGTGTATTTTTTCGGCTGTGGCAAGCGTTTCAAAAGCGGCGCCCTCGAGCAGACCGAGATATTTTTGTGCGTACTCCGCGTCGGCAGGCTTATCGAATACGATCCCCGCACCGGCGGCATGCGGAAGAAATCCGCGTCCCTCCTCGCACGGCGTAAAAGGTGTATAAGGACGGTCCGACGTTACATTGCTTTGGAGCAAACGCGTGGCTTCTGTGTCCGAATCCGAAAGCGATCTGCCGTTCAGCACCGCGTAGCGTTCGACCGAGGCACCTATTCCGGACAGTGCGGCAATAACGCCGTATTTCGGCTCGCTGCAGCGACCGCATATGCCCGGAAAAACTCCTGGGGCAGCATGAAGTTCGGAGAATTCCGCTTGCCCGGTCACTCCGAAAAGCACCCATGCAGTGCCCGTGGCTATGAGCAGCTGTCCCGGGCGGGTGACCCCGCTTCCGATGGCGGCGCAGTACTGATCGTGCGCGCCGACCCATACCGGAATACCGGGCGAAAGTCCAAGTGCGGTAGCTGCATCCCCGCCGAGGGTCCCCGCGTACTTCCCGCATGGAAGAACGGCGGAGAGCTTGCCGCTGTCAATTCCTATGCGCGAGATGAGCGCATCGTTATATTTGCCGGTCCGGATATCAAAAAGACGTGTGATCGCCGCCGATGTCGGGTCGTAAACGCTGTTACCGCACAGCCACCAGGTGAAAAAATCGGCGGTAGTCATAAAATACGCGGCACGCCCGAAAAGCCCGGGATGGTTTTTGCGGAGCCACAAAAGCTTGGATGCATCGTCAAGCGGCGAAAGACGCCACCCACAGGCGCGGTAGATATCCTCGCCGAACTCGCGATAAAGCTCGTCTGCTTCATCTGAAGCGCGTGAGTCCATCCAGCTTACGGCATCGGATATCGGTTCTCTGTTCCGGTCGGCGGCAAAGATGCTGCCTCCCTGAGCCGATACCGATATACCGGCGATGCACGGCTCGGTATCCGTCGCGGCAAGTGCGCCCCTTACGGCGCTTACTGCGGCAGACACCCAATCGTGCGGCGATTGGGTAACAAATATCCCTTCTCTTTTGGTAGGGTAAGCACAGCCGCGGCAAGCCGTGATGCGCAGTGTGTCCGAATCCACGAGCGCCGCCTTTACAGCTGTTGAACCGATGTCTATACCGAGATAAAATTTTGCTTTGTTCATTTTCAGAGCGACGAATCGACCGCCTCAAGAATCTTTTGGAGCACAGCCTCTGTTGAGATCACAGGAGGCTTGAAAAGCACGGCGGGAACGCAGTTCTTTTTGTAGAGCTGCGCGCTGGCATCAATGCATTTTTCATGGAGCGCCGATGTGAACTTTGCCGCTTCGTCTACCGTGTGGAAGTACAGCGCGGCTTCGTGTCCGAGACCTTCTGCGGCAGTCAGCTTTCCCGGATGTTTTGCAACAAGTTCCTTCATGCCGTCCTCAAACATTTTGCCGAGCCGTTCAAGCTCGTCTCCGTTAGCGCCGACAAACGCCATTGTAATGAGATATGCAAGGGACGCCAACTCCTCCTGACCGTTTGTCACAAGCGCGCCGAACTGATCGAGATTGTCATACTCCGCCGTAGTCACTATGCGGCTCGCCGGGAATTCTCCGCCGGGGAATCCCTTGCCGATAACAGCGAAATCCGGCTGCAGTCCGTATTTCCGGAAAAGGAACAGCCCGTCATACCACATTCCGGTCTGTATCTCATCCACGAGAACGGGAGTGTCATTCGCATGGCACAGCTCATATGCGCGGCTGAGATAATCCTTCGTGAGTCTGAGTGCGCCGTAGTTCATCATGATTATCTCGTGAAGAAATCCGGCGGTTTTATAATTGCCTTTGTTGTATTCACTGATCTTGGCTTCAAAAT
>CAUABN010000187.1:0-3697 GCA_958427275.1 uncultured Anaerotruncus sp. | reverse complement strand
CCGCCTTTGCATCCTCGGGGCTGAGCACCTTGCCCGCCTCGTAAAGCACCTCGCCCGTGAGGGGGTTCACGATATCGGCGGCAATGCGATGGTTTGCAATGCGGGCGCCGATGGCGAGCTTTTTATCAAATTTGTAGCGTCCTACGGGCGCTATGTCATATTTCTTGGGATCAAAGAAATAATTATTGATGAGGTTCATCGCCGCGTCGATCTGAACAGGCTCGCCGGGGCGAAGCTTCTTGTATATCTCGCGCAGTGATTCCACCGCGGCATCCGAACGGTTGCGCGCGGCAAGATCATTGCTCTCATCCTTTTCAATGGTCGCTCTGAGGCAGGGATCCTCGCCGAACATGGCATAGATTGCTTCATCGTTGCCGATGTCGGATCTCAGCGTGCCGGTATCGGCATCAAGAGAAAGACCGAGAGCGCGGATGAGCATCGTCACCGGGAGCTTGCGGTTTTTATCTATACGGACATTCATCACACCATTGCTGTCTATCTCATACTCGAGCCATGCTCCGCGGTAAGGGATAACTGTGGCGGCATAGGTCTTTTTACCCGTCTTATCTATATCGGATTCGTAATAGATACCGGGTGAGCGGATGATCTGCGACACGATAACACGCTCGGCGCCGTTTATAACAAAGGTGCCGTTGTCGGTCATGAGCGGGAAGTCGCCCATGTATATATCGGTCTGCTTCACCTCGCCGGTCAGCTTGTTCGTAAGGCGAACATTCACCTTCAGCGGCGCGGCATAGTTCACGTCTCTTTCCTTGCACTCCTCCACCGGATACTTCGGCTTGGAGTCAAGAGAATAGGAAATGAACTCGATGGAAAGATTGCCGGAGTAGTCTACGATCGGCGATACATCCCGGAGCACCTCCATTAGGCCCTCTTCAAGGAACCACTTGTAGGATTTTGTCTGGATCTCTATGAGATTCGGGATTTCAAGCGTCGTTCGCGTTTTGGAAAAGCTTTTACGCAGAACATTTCTGCCAAGCTGCTGGTCTGTGGTATGGACCATTTAATCAATCACTCCATTCAACGTAGTTTCACGCTCAAAGCTATGTCCTTTGCTTTGCGCCGCACACGGCAGTCCCCCCGCCGACACGACCCGGACCCGCCGGACAGCCCCGTGCTATCCCCCCGGAAAGCACCCGCCGCCCTTTTGCAAGCCGTTTTTTTGACATATTAAGCGATTATAATGCAGTTTACAATTATATCATTCAAATCAAGCCCTGTCAAGTGATTATGCGAAAAAATTAAAAAAATATTTTTCGAACGGCGTATAATATAGAAAAAAAGACCGAAAATCCGGTTTCGCCGTTCCGAAATATTCCTTGCGGCGAGTGCGCCAAAAAAAGCACGGCATTGAAGCAGCCCGCGACGAAAAAAACGCCCGGGCGCTGAATACGTCGGGCACACCGCGCAATAAAATCAAATATACCAAAAAATCCCGCCTGCGGCGGGCAATACATTAATACATTATTAAAGGAAGGAACCAAATGAATACCGGAAACAACATACGCGACACGGGCACAGACTGGCAAAGCATTGCGGCTAAGCTGTTTTGCCTTATATGTGCGTTGGCTGCGATCTATTTTGCGGGAAAGTACGTACTGCGCCTGGCTCTCCCATTTCTGTTTGCGTGGCTCGTCTCGTCGGCGGCTGTACCGCCTGCCGCGCGAGTGGCAAAAAAACTGCACATCTCCGAGCGTTTTTGCATTTCGGTGGCAGTGCTGCTGATCCTTGCGCTGATATTCATACTCACAGCGCTGGCTGTAAACCGCGCCGTTTACGAGATCGTCGCGCTTCTCGTCCGCCTTGGCGAGACAAGCCCGGACGAGGTGAGCGACATGATAAGCAATGCCGCGGGATTCATCACCGATGCGGGCGATCGCATTCCGCTTCTCCGTCATCTGCGCGAATCGGAGGAGCTTGCCGGCTTTTTTGACGGACTTGACACCGCCCTCGGCAGTGCGATAGGAAATATGCTCACAAAGCTGACCACCGAGATCCCGGCGCTCGCCGCCTCGGTGATAAAAGCATTTCCATCTATCCTTCTCTCGCTCGCGGTGGCTGTGATATCGGGATTTTATTTTGCGCTCGACCGCCGCCGCATACTTGCGGCGCTTGCCGGGATGGCTCCCCACGGCGTGCGCCGTCATCTGCCCGAGCTACGCCGACGTGCGGGAAGAACCGCAGTCGGCTACGTAAAAGCCTACCTTATTATATTGGCAATAACATTCTGCGAGCTGTTTATCGGTTTTTCGATACTGCGCATCGGCTACGCCTTCCTTCTTTCGGCAGTCATTGCCGTTATCGACATTCTTCCCGTTCTCGGTGTCGGCACGGTACTGCTCCCATGGACGGCGATCGAATTCATAAAGGGCGACTTCCGCCTCGGTATAGGACTGCTCATTCTTTTCGGCGTGATCGAAACGGTGCGTCAGTTCATTGAACCGCGCATCGTCGGCGGAACGCTCGGCATACACCCGCTCGTAACGCTTGCTGCGATGTACCTCGGTTTTTCCGTATTCGGAGTTGCCGGAATGTTCATCGGTCCTCTGCTTGCCCTTGTCGGACGCGCCGCCGCTGCGGCATGGCGCACCGAGAGCCTCAAATCATCGTCCGCCTGATCCCCTCGCGAAGAAGAGGAAGCGCCTCCTCAGTCTCGCGGTGTGTACCAATTACGATATATGACCGCACCTCGTCAGTGTCCCCCTGCGCCTCTATCTCGGCATCGGTTATGGCTATCGCGGACGCCGCCCTGCGTGCCGCCGCGGCAGGACTTTCGCCATCCGCCGCAAGTATCACAGAACTCACCTCAACGCCGCATCCGCCGAAAAAGCTTACAATCTCATCCACAGGAGCGCCGCTCCCCGGGAAAAACAGAGTAACGCTCTTCCCTGTAAGCTGCTTCGCCGACGCGATATCGGCAACGACAGCCGCCAGAGCGGTACTGTGTTCTGCGTGTCCACCATCATCGGGGACAGAAGCAGCGATCACCGCCGGATTTATCGACACGACCGTTCCGTGGCAGAGCGGCGACGCCACACGCACACCTGCGGCAATATCCGAATCGCTTATCGCAAATCCGGAACGCCGCATGGCGCGCGCGGTATCGGTAGCCGCGCACGCGCAAAGAACGGCAGAAACGAACACCGACGATATCCTGGCGTCTACGCCGCGGTATGAAAACGTCACACCGCCAAAGGAAAGCGCTCCGACCTCCGGACCGCCCGGCATCCCGTGCTTTGCCGCCACTGTGAGGCGGCACCCAGCCGCAGCGCACGTATCGGTCAGCATGCGCTGTATTTCCGGCGATTGCGGTGTGCTTACGGTCTCAAGTGTGCTTTTGGATATCATTCTGCGCAGTGCGGGACGGATCGTATCATCGACAGGTCCGAGCACGACGCAGGAGGGCGGCGGTAGCAAGGACAGAACCTCACAGGGCAATCCGCTGACATCCGAAATAAGCACGCGCGCGCCGGAATTCCGACATGCAAGGACCGCAAGCGCCGCACCAGCCTCGTATCTTCCGGATGCATTTCCGTGTGCCCGTATCGCCGCGCGCAGCTCATGGACCGCCGGGCAGAACACCTGATCCGGCGCCCGTTTGCCGTCAATAAATACGGTCGTGCGGTGCATATCATCTTCGCATAATGCGTCAAATGCGACCGAAGCGCTGCTCACG
>CAUABN010000186.1:0-3753 GCA_958427275.1 uncultured Anaerotruncus sp. | reverse complement strand
GCCGTATGCCGCGTCAAATGCCGCAAAGTTTTTGCCCATATCGCCGCCGCGTGAGATGTAGAGGAAATATTTTTCCGCGAATGCGGAGGCGGCTTCGGAGGCGGCGGCAAGCGCCGGATCGGTCATTCCGCCGTCCGGCACGGCGGTATCGGGGATGTCAAATGAGCAGGTGATGAAATATCCTTCCGTGCGGTCGGCGGCGACGGGAAGCTCGGAGCCGCCGAGCGACGCCGTTATCACGGGGTGAACAAGGAAGCCCGTCACGGTGTATTTGTCAAATGCGGGCGTAACAGAGTATGGCGCAAAGCCGTCTATGCCGTAAATTCCGGGGAGCGTCCCGCTGTCTCTGAGGTCGTCAAGCGTTGCGGCAACGGGGGCGGTGGTCAGCTTTTTGCCGTTTACCGTCACCTCTGCGCCGGGCGGCACGAGCACGGTAAGCGTAAAGCGGCATTCGTCCGGAGTGTTGAATACATATTTCCCGCCGTCGTGCGAAAGCACGCTCAACGCGGTCCCGGCGTACTCGGCGCTGACCTCCGGCTCAAAAAACAGTCCCTCGACCGTCCAGACGTCAAGCACCTGCGAAGTGCCGGTGCCGCCTGCGTCAAGCTCGCCGGTGCCGCCCTCGGCGTGGGTAAGTTCAGCCCAGTCGTCGGTTGCTTTTATACCGTTGAAGCGGACTGTCACGCCGGTCGGTACGGTGGCGGAAACTGTTCGCACCATGCCTGCGGATGGGGCAAATGTTACACTGCCGTCGGGGGCGGATGCAAGCTCAAGCGTCTCGCCGTTCAGCGTCGCCGTTATCTGCGGGTCAAAATATATTCCGTCAAGCGTGTAGACGTCGCAGGGCAGGTCTGCGGTGCGCGCCTCCTCGCATTTGCTGAGAAGGGGATATGCTCCGCCACTCTGAGCCGCCTGGCGGTCTATCACCGTTCCGTTTATGCTGAGAACGGCGCCTTCAAATACCAAGATGGTGTATTTGCGGAAAACAACGCCCTCTGATTCAAAGTATGACTGACGGAAGCTCACCGAGTCTATCTCCCATTCGCCAAGTCCGAAAAGCCTGTCGCGCGGACTGCGCAGAGTCACTTCTGCCATAGGCTTGCCGTCGGAAATGAGCAGAAAAACAGGTGAGTCCTTTGTGTTGCGTGATGTGAATTTGATGTATGTGACCTCGCCGACGCTGAAACGGTCGGCAAGCACCTCGCGTGCAAGTCGTTCGCCATCCTCATAGGCGGGGTAGGTTTTGGGAAGCTCGTTCAGGAGAAGCTGTTCCCAGTATGTTGCGTCTCCGCGTGATATCATTTTTTCTATCGCGCGTTCGGGCAGAGCATCGTCGCGCAGCGAGGCATACTTCCAGCCCACGCAGATCAGCGCCGCGATAACGACGAGCATCAGCACGGAATATATTATCATGCCCTTGAGAAAGACATGACGCTTCGGGTGGCGTCGGCGGGAATGTTTCCGCACCAGCTCCTTCATATCGGTGTTGTTCATGGCAATATCTTTCGATTTTTAAGTGGTTTGCGACCGTCAGCGGTCATTTTCAGCGGGTGTTACGGGAAAAGCAAAGGTAAATCCGGGCGTTCCGGAGGCGGAAAGCACCGCTTTGCCCTCGGCATAGCTCTTTCCTGCCGGGCGGAATGCCGCAGCAGTGACCGAGCCGAATTCATACATGAGCGCCGTAAGCTCGTCATATGTTGCGCCGCGGGGATATATGCCGTGCGGAGAAACAAGCGCGATAACAAGCGTCCCGTCCTTTTTCTGTCCTATTGCGGCGCGGGCGGAGTAGCCGCCGCCCAGCTCGCGGCAGGGAACGCCGCCGCTTATCAGTGTGCGTTCGGCGGGAAGCGCAAAGCGCCAGCCGGAATTGAATACGGATGCTGCGCTATATCTGCCTGTGTGAAGCACGCCGTCGGCATCAATGCCGAAAACATTGTATCCCGCGCCGTCGCCGGTGTAAAGAAAGCGCTCGCCGATAAGCGAAATGGAGGCGTCTCCCGGGATAAGCCCGACCGAGACATTTCCGTTTTTACCGGCTTTGGTATTGCCGGATTTGATCCCTAATGCCGCAGGGTCGATATTTTCAATGACTACGGCGTCCCATGCGCCGCCGTTCACATGGTGGATGGCGGGCGCAGCGGGGGCGTCGGTGAATTCTATCCCCGCATCGGCATCGCGCGGAGCGGCGTAATATGACGCCTCGCCAAGCTCGGCATCGGTAAAGAAAACGTGTGCGAGCGGCGAGTCATTTTCGATGAGCGTGGCTGCAAGACGCCGCCTGGCATCGCCGGACGGTCCGCGGGCAGTCACAAAGAGCGCCGCCGCAGCCGCGACGGTAAGCAAAAGCGCGGTAACGAGCAGGAATATACCTATGCGCCCGACCGTTTTCCATATATGTTTTGATGTTACCGTTCTCATTCCGATCTCCGATTAGTTTTATACACTATAATTGTACCGCATATGTCGCAGAATGTCAAGTAAAGATTTTTACTGTCGCATGTAAAAAAGCTGTCGCATTTATGCGTTAATTTTTCGAAAATTAAAGCAGCATAATCAAAAGCAGTCGCCCGTTCCGGATGTCGGCGAGCAATAAAAAATCGGCAACTGAAAATTCATTGATTTCAGTTGCCGATCGGACGTCAGAAATGTGTTATTGATCCGATGTCCGGAATAATATGAACAAATTTGTGTGTACGTGATGACATGGATCACTTTTTTGGGTATTGGATCGCCTCGTTAAAAAAGTACAGCGTGAGCTTGTCGCCTTCGATTTTATAATTATATGTACGCTTGTATGAATCGGAGCCGAGCTGAATCTCAGCTCCATCGATTATTTTATATTTTTCTCTGCTTTCAAAACCGTTGCTGTCGATACCGATTATTCCTCCGTTCTTTGTGAAGGTAATGGTTTTTACATCCAGACTTTCATCCGATATGCATTCCCGCGTTCCGATGATCTGTTTGTTTTTGCCTCCGCAGCTTGTCATCAGCATGGATATGCTTGACAAAACAATAATGAAGGCGAGTGCGGGCTTTTTTCATGTTCATTTTTCCTATAAAGTTTTAATTTTTGCACATATATAGGTTCAAAAATATTATATCACGTATGTATACTAATGCCAATACTTTTTCAAAAAAAGCGGAAAGAAAAATAATGAACAAAGAAACAGAAAAAAGGTCGGTAATAATATCAGGATGCTGCGTGTGAGGATCGACATGACTCAGGATATGCTCGCTACGCAATTGCAACTGCACGGCTGTGATATAACGCGCAGCGCGGTGGCAAAAATAGAGGCAGGGCAGCGTCATTTGTACCCTGACGAGATAATTCTGATAAAATGGATACTCAATACGACATACGACGAGATATTCAGCATTTAGACATCCGCAGTGCCATGGAATAAAAAACGGCGGTGTTAAAAAACTCATTTTGAGTTTTTTAACACCGCCGTTTTCGCAATCGAAAAAATGCAAAGCAAAGGCGCGTGGGAAATCGATCAAAATCAAAGCAAAAATGCCGGTCATAATGCCGGCATTTTTGTTATGTTCAGTGCTTCAGCACGGATGTTGCGTCGGCAATGGTCTTTTCGTAGGCTTCCATGCCGTATTTATCGACCTCAGCCTTGTTCTTTTCGCCGTGCGTCAGGCATCCGGCGCCGCCTATGCAGCCGCCGATGCACGCCATGCCTTCAATGAAGTTGGCGTCAAGCAGGTTTTTGTTCTTTATGAGTAGCGCTATGCTGCATTCCTCGA
>CAUABN010000185.1:0-3783 GCA_958427275.1 uncultured Anaerotruncus sp. | reverse complement strand
AATATATTCCTGCGGTCGAAGCCGGTATCCGCAGCGCGATGGAGAGCGGCGTGCTTGCAGGCTATAACGTAGTCGATGTCAAGGTAACGCTGGTCTTCGGTTCCTACCACGAGGTCGACTCCTCCGAGATCGCCTTTAAGGTAGCCGCGTCCATGGCTTTCAAGGAAGCTATGAGAAAGGCAGACCCGACTCTTACCGAGCCTATCATGAAGGTCACCGTGATTGTTCCCGACACTTATATGGGCGACGTCATGGGCGATATTATAAAGCGCCGCGGCGAGATCATCCGCAACGAATCCCAGACGGGAGGAATTTGGGAGATCGACGCTTATGTTCCGCTTTCCGAAATGTTCGGTTACGCAACGGCGCTGCGTTCCCGCACGCAGGGACGCGGTCAGTACACTATGGAACCGAGCCACTTTGCAGAGGTTCCGAAGTCAGTGCTTGACAACATTGTGTCAAAGCGTCAGGCTAACGCAAACAACTGATAGCGACACATGCGTATGTCTGCGCAAGCAGACGATATAAAATCAAAAACCAAATTAAAACAAAAAACAATTTGCAGGAGGATTCCAAAAATGGGAAAGGCCACATTTGAACGCACCAAACCCCACGTAAACATTGGTACCATCGGTCACGTTGACCATGGTAAGACCACTCTGACCGCTGCCATTACAAAGTATCTCTCTCTCGGTAACGACAAGATTGAATTCATGGCATACGACCAGATCGATAACGCTCCCGAAGAGAAGGCGAGAGGTATCACAATCAACACCCGTCACGTTGAGTACGAGACTGCTAAACGTCACTATGCTCACGTTGACTGCCCCGGCCACGCTGACTATGTTAAGAACATGATCACCGGTGCTGCCCAGATGGACGGCGCTATCCTGGTCGTTGCAGGTACCGACGGTCCTCTCCAGCAGACCCGCGAGCACGTTCTGCTCGCCCGTCAGGTTGGTGTTCCCGCCATCGTTGTTTTCCTGAACAAGACCGACCTCGTTGATGACCCCGAGCTTCTCGACCTCGTTGAGATGGAAGTCCGTGACCTCCTCTCCGAGTACGATTTCCCGGGCGATGAAATCCCGATCATCCGCGGCTCTGCCCGTGAGGCTCTTGAGTCCCCCTCTACCGACCCCAACGATCCCGTATACGCTCCTATCAAGGAACTGATGGATGCTGTTGACAGCTACATCCCCACCCCTGAGCGTAAGTCCGATCTGCCCTTCCTTATGCCTGTTGAGGACGTCTTCTCCATCTCCGGACGCGGCACTGTCGCTACCGGTCGTGTTGAGCGTGGTACAGTTAAGGTTGGCGATACCGTTGAGATCGTAGGTCTCTCCGATGAGAAGCGCTCCGTCGTTGTTACCGGCGTCGAGATGTTCCACAAGCTCCTGCCCCAGGCAGAGGCTGGCGATAACATCGGCTGCCTGCTCCGCGGCGTTGCCAAGGACGAGATCGAGCGTGGACAGGTTCTGTGCAAGCCCGGATCTGTTCATCCTCACACCAAGTTCAAGGGTCAGGTATACGTTCTGACCGAAAAAGAAGGCGGACGCAAGAAACCCTTCGTTTCCGGTTACAGACCTCAGTTCTACTTCAGAACCACCGACGTTACCGGTGTTATCGAGCTTCCTGAAGGCGTTGATATGTGCCGTCCTGGCGACCACGTCACCTTCACCGTTGAGCTCATCACTCCTATCGCCTGCGAGAAGGGTCTCCGCTTCGCTATCCGTGAAGGCGGCAGAACCGTTGGTTCGGGCGTTGTTTCCGAGATTATCGAGTAATTCGGTTTCTGTTTTGGGACTGTCGCACCCCGGTGCGGCAGTCCCTTTAAGCGCATCTGGCGAGGGCGCGGCTCAGCTGCCTCGCCGATCTTTGGGGATGGGTGAAATTCCATACCGGCGGTATAGCCCGCGAACACAAGCTATTGTGCCGAACAGGTGAGATTCCTGTGCCGACGGTCAAAGTCCGGATGGGAAAAGATATTGCATGTACTGGGCGGCGTGTCTGCCGCAGGATATTCGTCGCCACAGCATGTTTTCTTTTTCCGAACTATATGATTTTTCGGAAGGGAATAACAATGAACAAAAAGGTATTCAGCGTAAGGTGCATGACCGTGACTGCGGTCATGTCGGCGGTATCGTTTATATTGATGCTGCTTGAATTTTCGACCCCGTTTACCCCGGGGTTCCTCAAATTTGATTTTTCCGATCTGCCTGCTCTTATAACCTCATTTGCCATGGGGCCGGTTTGGGGTGTGGCGGTCGAGCTTATAAAAAATCTGCTTCATATGCCGTTTTCGCATACATCGTGTGTGGGCGAGCTGGCAAATTTCATCGTCGGAGCGTCAATGGTGCTTCCGGCGGGGCTGATATACCGCAAAAGCAAAACGCGCCATGGCGCGCTCGTTGCCTGCATATGCGGTGCTTTGTTGGCATCTGCGGTCAGCTTCCCGGTGAATTATTTCATAACATATCCGTTCTATTCGGGGTTCATGCCGATGGAGACGATATTGGGGCTTTACAGTGCGATAATACCCGCGGCAAATACGCTTGTGCGCGCATTGCTGATAGTAAATGTTCCTTTTACGTTTATAAAATGCATGTGCTGCACCGTGATAACCTTTGCCGTGTATAAACGGCTTTCTCCTATCCTGAAGGGAACCGGTAAAAATCGAAAAAAGGCGGAAAACAAATGACTGAAGCGATAAAAACATTCTTTACCGAAACGGTCGGACCCTACTGGAGCGTATTTATATGCTCAATGCTGCCGATAATCGAGTTGCGCGGTGCGATACCGATGGGTGCCGCACTGCATCTCCCGTGGTGGCAGAGCTATTTTATCAGCGTGGTGGGAAATATTCTTCCCGTGCCGGTGATTCTGCTTTTTGTCCGCAAGGTGATCGACTGGATGGCAGGCTCCAAGGTGAAATTCTTTGCCAAGGTGGCGGGATGGGTAAACCGCAAGGCGGAGAAGAACCGCGCAAAGATCGAAAAATACTCATTCTGGGGCGTTGCTCTCTTTGTAGCCATTCCGCTGCCGGCAACGGGCGCATGGACAGGCTCGCTGGTCGCTGCAACTATTGAAATGAAGTTCTGGAAGGCGATGCTCTCGGCATTTATCGGCGTGCTTATCGCAGGCTGTATAATGACGCTCGCATCCTACGGTATCGTAGCGGCGTTCAGGATTTTCGCATAAATGTGTTGACAACCGCGCGTATGTGTGGTACAATGTTAGCATAAAATATTGATCTTATCAAGAGTGACGTAAGGACAGGCCTGATGATGTCACAGCAACCTACCAACGGCAAGGTGCTAAATCCTGACAGATGAGACGCGGGCGGCTCGTTCTGTCGAGTCGCTTTTCTTTTTCGTCGAAGGTTGATAAGGGAAAATCGAAAGGAATATAAAATGAACGAAAACAAACGCTTTTTCACATCCGAATCAGTGACCGAGGGACACCCCGACAAGCTGTGCGACAAAATATCCGATGCGGTGCTTGATGAGCTGCTGAGACAGGATCCCATGTCCCGTGTTGCCTGCGAGGTAACCTGTACGACAGGACTTATTCTCATCATGGGCGAGATAACGACCGAGGGTTATGTTGATTTCCAGACTCTTGCGCGCGACACCGTGAGAAAGATCGGTTATGACCGCGCAAAATACGGCTTTGACTGCGACAGCTGTGCCGTCATCAGCTCGGTGCATGAGCAGTCGCCCGATATCGCACTCGGCGTAGATTGCTCGCTTGAAGCGAAAAACGGCGAATCCGACGGTCTTGATA
>CAUABN010000184.1:0-3783 GCA_958427275.1 uncultured Anaerotruncus sp. | reverse complement strand
GCCTCTTCCATATGCGCCGTGCAGGGAAATGCCGGATTCCCGGCAGGCGGTGATATGCGCGTTGCCGGTCATATTGAATGTCCCGTTGACCCCGACGCCGCGCAGGAAGTCCCGGATGGTTCCCGCGTACATGGTGAGGGTTGCGTCCTGTGTGACGCTGATGCCTCTTGTGTCAGCACCCTCGATGGTGCCGTTTCCCGCGCAGTCGGTGATTGTCAGCTCATGGCTTCCGTCCACGGTAAGCATATACCGGTTGTTGGGAATACTGTTGCCCGCCCGGATCGTCTTTCCGTTCAGACAGAGCTTTACGTCATTGTTGATTTTCAACTCGCCGTCGATCGTCACGTCCCCCGCGAGACAGTAGTTGCCCGGCTCGGTCGGGAGAGAATCTCTTGACGTCCACATAATCCATGTCTCATCACTGTGAGATGTGTGACCGGGGGCGTCGGCATTGCCGCCGCAGACGCAGTGGCTGTGGGCTTTGCTGATGAGTATCTTCTTATAGCTGCCGATATAGTCGATGGGGTCCCCCGGCTTGTATGTGGTAACGTTTCCGTCTTTGCCGGTGCATATTACCGCCGAATGACCGTAGATGGATTTTATCTTACCGTTCAACACCTTGCCGTCAAACTCAACGGTGCTGTCTTCGGCGGTGATATCCGCGCCCATAATGCCGCCTACGCACAATGACCACATATCGCCCTTAGCGACCAGTACGCAGTTCTTTATGTTAAGGGCAGTAGCGAAATCTATTTTCAGTGCTTTTGCGGTGGAGCCGGCATACGCCTCGGCATGGATTACACTGTTTGTGAAGCTGATGCCGGTCGCGCCTTGGATAGCGGCAAAATAATCTCCGCCGACCGTTGAGTAGAGCCCCGCATCGATATTCGAGCCTTCAACGGTGAGACCGTGGGAGGTATAAATACACGCTCCTTGCGGCGTAGACTGCACGTTGCCCTGTACGTCCTTGCCGACAGTAAGATCAAGTGACGCATTATTTACCGTAAGATCGCCGCCGGCTACGCGGACGGCAACGCAGTCGCCGCCGCTACCGGTGACGCCCGGAACGGTGATCTCCATCGAGCAGTCCTTTATCGCACCGGCTGCGCTCAGGTTGATCGCGTATGCCTTGGTCGCCGTTGTGCCGGGAAGAGTGATCTTAAGGCTGTCGGCGCGGCTTTGACCCTTTATGACAAGAGCGGAGGCTGTGATGGCATATAAATTGCCGCTTTGGGCGCTCTCATCAGCCCATTTTATCTCATTCGATCCCTTGAGAAGGATTGTATCCACGCCGCTCGTTATGTTTATCGCTGTTTCACCGTCCGCAACGGTTATGGCGGCGTTCTCAAGAGTCAACGTTTTTGTTGCGGCGTCAAAGCTGACGCTGCCGGTGATCCCGGCGCCGGTCACACTGCCTCCGCCATCGGGAACGGGAATGCCGTTTACGGTCGCGTTCACGACTGCCGCGGCGGCATTCAGGGCAACGATGCCTGTGATACAAAGCATAAAAAGAATGCAGGAAATAAATTTTTTCATTTTGTTTTCTCCGTTTTATATCTCGTTTTTGCTTCGGTACATTATATGGAATTTAACAGCGGGGATGTTGTTTTTTTGAGTGCCTAGTCCGAGAGAGTGAATTCAAACCGCATGGCAAGCGCGCGGAACAGCTCCTGCATCACGGTGTTGGCGATCGCGGTCATGTCGGCAGATGCGATGTATTTTTGGACCTGAGCCTGCTTTTCCTCCGGGACCTTGTACGCCGAAAGCGCAAGGCTGAGGAAGCACGCCAGCTTTTTCTTGAGCGGGAAGTACATGTCGCAGGGGCGCGACATATATCCGCGCATAATGCCCGCCGTGCCTATTTCAAGCTCATAAAAGTCGCTTTCGGTGAGTCCGGGGAGATAGGGGCTGAATATTTTGTAAAGCTCGCCCGCAGTCTTGCGGTAGATCATCTCCGCTATCTTTGCCTGCGTGTACGCCTCAACATAGACCTCGCGCAGATTTTCGTTAAGCTCGGCAAGCGTTAGCTGGATTGAGGTCTCGACCGCGTAAAGCAGTACGGGGTCGTTTTGCATATCAATGCCCACCTCATTTCTTATGTTTATCATGTTTTGTGCGGCGCCGATCTGTCCGGCAAACATGAAGTGCACAAGCTCCTCAAGCACACCGTCCTTTGTGTGAAAAATATTCTGGAATGTGCCGGATGAAACATCCGCCGCCGACAGTATGTCGGTCATTTTTGTGCCGTGATAGCCTTTTTCGATAAATAAGCGCACACAGGCTGAAGTTATTCTCCTTTTTGAGTCTGCGCTGTCATATCTACGTGCCATTTCCTTTCTCCTCCATCCTGATTTCTGTTTGGATTATGATTCAATTATACCATGCGCGGCGGATAAATGCAATAGTTTTTTTGAAATTCTGATCGGTTCTCTGCATAAATTTTCTTATGACGTTTCATCGGGAGACAAAATAAAGGAGTCCTCCCACCTCTGCTTTCCCTGCCCGGCGGCATTTCTCCCTCGCTGGGGACATTTTTTCAAAAAAGGTATAGACAATTATCGGTCTATATGATATAATAGATACGAAACCAATTTATGCGTGCAGCACACGTATCCGAACGGAGGAGTAAGTATGAAAAAACGATTGCTTTGTATCATGTTCACTGTATGTATGGTGATCTGCATTATGTCAACTGCGGGCTTTGCCGCGAACGTTGAAAACTACGGTTTTCAGATCGGCGGGCAGGACGTTACCAGCGCGAACATCGGAAGTCTTTCCGGTGTAACGGGCAAGGTCAGCTATGATAAGACGAAAAAAACTCTCACGCTGGATAACGTGACTATCACGGTTCCCGCTTCGGTGACCAGAGTCCCTCAGGGGATCAATTGCAGAAAAGTGGTCACGACGATCGAGCTTATCGGAAAAAATGAGATAAAGTTCGAGGGGGAAACATATACTGATCCGTATTACCTGTACGGTATCAACTTTTTCCCCAACGACCTGAATAAAGCATCTATTCGGGGCAAAGACAAAGAAAAAGACACACTGAAGATCACCCTGCCGAAAGCGGAAGGTCAGGTGGCGTATATTATGGGAATAACATGCTACAATGATATCTTGGTTGAAGCGTGCACGCTGGACATCCTTTGCCCGGAAGGTAAATCATTGTATGGGATAAGTACATCTGACGGTGCCGCGGCAAGATATTCGATCACGATCAAAAACAGCATCATCAACGGCACCCTCGGTAAGGACAGGAAGGGAACGATGCAGAACGTGCAATATTCCATCGCAAGCTTACTGTACGCTTACGTTAGAAAGGGATGCCGAGCTTTACCCCGGTTACAGCGACAGCGATACCGCGGTACTGACGGTGAATGCGTTCGCGGTCATTTACGGGCTTGACGGCGGTACGGCGAGCGGCAACCCCGAATATTACAGTGTGAAAACTCCGGGCTTTACGCTGAACGCTCCCACAAGGACAGGTTACACGTTTACCGGTTGGAGCGGGACCGGACTTGTCGGCGAGGACAACATGATAGTTACCGTTCCCGCAGGCAGCACCGGCGACCGCAGATATACGGCACACTGGAAGCCGAACAAGTATACCATCACCTTTGACACGGACGGCGGAAGCGATGTGGCTTCCATAACGCAGGACTACGGAACGCCGATTACTGCTCCCGCGAACCCCACAAAGGTCGGGTATGTATTCGATGGCTGGTCAAAGGACATTCCTGCCACTATGCCCGCAGAGAATATAACACTGAAGGCTAACTGGAA
>CAUABN010000183.1:0-3796 GCA_958427275.1 uncultured Anaerotruncus sp. | reverse complement strand
AGCCGCTGGCGAATACCTCGGCGCGCGGCTGAGGACAGCCTATGCTGTGCAGCATCAGCCACTTGACCCGCATCGGCCTGCCTATCTTATAGCAGGTGTTGTTTGTGAGCATAGATTCAATGATCTTCATTTTTCTCTACCCTTTCTTATGTTTTGGATTTCCATGTATATAACGGATGACTTTATCGGTGTAATCGAACATCATTTGATCGTCACAGTGAGCTGCTTAGTGTTCGATGAGCGTCTCCCAAGCGTGTCATATAGGATGACGGTAAATATTAGTATATCTCCACGATTCCCGAAGACATACCAACGTGCCTGAATGGTCGAGACCCCGTCTTCTACAGTCGGCCCAAAGACGTTCCGGAACGTCACCGGATTGCTATCTGCGTCGAGAACCACGATAGTAGCTGCATCTCCCACAGCGTGTACTGTCAGTATCGCATTTTTGCCGGAGACTATCTTGTTAGATAGCAGCGTTGCATTGTTTATTATCAAATCAGGATTGATCTGCACAGCATGTTGTGCCATCATGATCCGCCGCCGTTGCATCATGTGCCATTACCTACTTTCTGCGCGATTACAACGCCGTCCTTGATGGATAGTTCCCATGTCTCGCCATTCGCAAAAATCGGCGCAGAACCGATGTACTTTGATTCTGGCATTGTTACCGCGATATCCCCGTCGGCAGCAAATTTCAATCTAACCCAGCATTCAAATTCTGTATCGGGGTAACTGATCGTCAACGATGTAACGTCTTCGAGTCTATATTCGGCATTATCCTCAAGGATGATATTTGTCCCGGTTGACACTTTTTTGATTGCAGCCATTGCACTGATATTTTCTCTTGCAATTGCTTTTTGTTCGTCCGTGAGTTCCTGCACCGTATACAGCACCGCCGCGGGAGCCTCCATTGCGTTAAACCGCTCCATCAGCTGCGCGTACACGTCGGGCGTCGGGTCTGCAGGCGTGCCGTCAGGGTCGGTGATGCACGGGACGGCGTGTATCAGCGCGGCGGTGGTCGTGCGCAGGTTCCCCGCAAACACACCCACGAGCAGCGTGCGCGTGTTGCGCAATATCGGGATGGCACAGGTGTCGCCCTCGAATTGCACGTCGGTGTAGCTGCCGTCCTCGCTGACAAACCGTGCGGTCTTGACGGCGTATTCCGCCCATTCCTCGTCGAAATCAAAGCGCACCGTGTAGTCGCTGTTGCCGCACACGACACGCGCATGTTCCTCCGCCCGCGCCATCTTCCCGCGGACTGTTATGTTTATGTAATTCATGCCGCCGCTCCTTACACTGCGCTCACGTAGATGCCGACAAGCTCGGCAAGCGTGTTGTACACCGGAGCGCCCGTGTCGCGGTCGCAGAGGCAGGTCACGCCGTCCTGCGTGTAATAACTGCCCGCCGACAGCGCCATGTTGCCGCTGTACGGTATGGGATCGTACCTCGTGCCGTCGTGCGTCTCGTCGATGTGCTCAAACAGACTCGCCACCGCGTCCGGCGTCCAGTCGTCTTGAGACGTATGCGCCTGAATTACACGGTACAGCTTGCCGCCGTACAGCAATTTGTACCCGACCAGGTACGACTGCCCGCTTTGCCATTCGGGATAAAATTCCCGCATTCTGTACGCCGTCGCGTCGTCCACCTCAAGAGTATTGACCTGCTGTGAGACGATCATCCGTAATACCTCAGCCTCAGTCAGCGGGCGCTTTTTCTCCGCCGCTTCCGCACGTGCGAAGGATTCCTGCACGGCGGCAGTCTCCGCCTCTGTCATGTCCCGGTATATACCGTTTTCACATATCCTCATGCTCTTACTCCTTTCAGGGTGATCTTTACGCCAACGGGGAGCGGGCGGTTGCCGCCGTCCCCGTTTATCGTTACCGCCGTCAACGGCGCAGACGGCGCATATGTCCGTGTTACGTGTGTTGTGTTATTGCTGCTGTCGCTCGTCTGATACGATATCATACCCACGCCGGCTTCCTGATCGCCTTCCCAGATGACTGCCGAACCGGTTTCATCCGAGCTTTCTGTGCGCGCTTTCAATGTAAGAGCACTGCCGAGTCCGGGAACGGGCAGCTTCAGGTAGCTCCACGATCCGGCTGTGTACCCGTTCCCCGGCAGCGATATCAGCACACGCCAGCGCTTCAGACTGAATTCGTTTCCCGCCGAGTCGGTGTTCCGGACGAACGAAGCCAGCTGTTCGGTGGTCGTTTCACAGAATATCTCTTCCTCTTCGCCCGATACTTCAAACGTCTTTGCCGCCGAGCCGTCGTAAACTACGGTCGTGCTGCCATGCTTCAGTGTCAGTGCGTTCGGGTTTTTGATAGCCGTCGGGACCGTAGGTATGTCGCCCTGCTTTGCCAGGGTATCGTAGAAGATATGCCAGTTGTATTGGTCGCGCGTCACCGTTACGGTGACAGCCGCGTTGCCTGTTCCGGAGCGCGGCGCGCCGGAGCCGCAGAAGGCGAACATATAGTTATCACCGTCCTTGACCGCCGCAAAGATCGGCAGTGTCGCGGGATATCCGTAAAAGTGACCTTCGGATGCCACGCGGCAGAACACGGGTCTGCCGGCTACATATGCGGCGTATATCTCCGCGTCGGTCTTGTCGCCCGTTCCCACCGATGCGTCACCCGATGTTGCGGGCGTCACCGTCACGTAAAATGCCGGCGGGGAGAGCTTCTGCAACGCCGCTATCGCTGCGGCGTGTTCCACGCGGGCGTCCTCGAGCGGCTGCAAAAGCGCCGCGTTCACGTCGGTCCCCGCCTCGGCTACCTCCTGCGGCGCCGGGGAGAGCTTTATTTTTCCTCCGCCGAGGTCGGTGACGGTAAAGATATCGTCGCCGACCGCGATGCGGTCCTTTATCGTTCGTTTTGCAAGTTCAGCCATAATATCACCTCTTTATGGGCAGTATGCGGCGTGCGCCGCTTTGGAATGTACCGCATTTGCGGAAGGATGCCGTCATGCCGGCTATCAGCTGCCATATGCCGAGCAGGTTTTCTTCTATCGCGTTCACGTCGGCATATGTGCCGATGCCGGCGGGAAGTTCCGGGGCATTCTGCATCCTGTAAAATGCCCCGCCGAGGGCGGATACGTTCGATATGATCCTCTGCACATCCGCCGATGTCGGCAGGTCGGAGCGCTGCCATGTCCTTGTGACCACGCTCACTGGGAAGCCGTACCCGGTGAGCGCCCCGGCAAGGTATGCCGTGTCGCCCTCGATACGGTCAAGGTCTGCGGCGCCGAGACAGCCGCGCAGATTCACAGTCTCTGCCGAGCCGCCCGCCATGCGGTCTGCCAGCGCCTCGCGCGCCGCACGCACGTCGTCGGCTGTGCGGTCCGTTATCGGAGCTATCCAGTCCATCATATCACTCTCCCTTCGCCGGAGCCGCGGAAGACGCCGGAATATTCGTATTTCAGCGAGGTCACGCGGACGCTCTCTGTGGCGTATTTGCCCGCCACGGTCATTATATCGCCCGCGTCAAGGCGCGGGTCGGCTCGCCATGAGGATATCTTAAGCGTTTTGCGCCCGCCAAGACAGGCGGCGACCCACGCGCTCATGCTGTCGGCGACTGCCGACGAGGTGACGAGCGGGTCGTCCATCTCCTGCGCCTCGCCGTCGCCGACCGTATACGTGTGCGCCGACGAGGATACGCTCAGCGCCTTGCCGCGCACGGTCACGGTCATGTTCCCGCTGCCCGAGAGCGTGAGCCGGCATGCGCCGGACCAATACTCCGCAGATGCGAGCGTGCCGCCGGTCACCGTCGCCGCGGCATCCACGGCGGCAGTGGAA
>CAUABN010000182.1:0-3796 GCA_958427275.1 uncultured Anaerotruncus sp. | reverse complement strand
ACTTAATAAAGCTCTTGCCAATGTTGCTTGTTTCCTCTCCCGCAAAGGTTGAAAGCGGGATCGGTGAAATTGCAACGTACATATAGAGCTTAAAGAATCTGCCGTACACGGTGAGGATCATAATAAACGAGAGCACCCACACAAGCAGGCTACCTATCAGCGTTACTGCCCATAGAGGTATCGACTCCCAAAATCCGCAGTTTTCTATCGTCTGTACCATACTGCTCGGGATATACAAGCCTCCACCGCCGATACCGGACGAACCCATGATCCTTGATATAATGCCTTGTACTATCGTGAACATCGCCATCATCAGGTCAAGTCCCCATGTGATCGCCGCCTTTGCCAGTACGAAGCGAATGAAAAGCTTGAGTGCCTGTTCGGGGCGCTTGATCTCTTGGAATGAGTTATAGTGCTTCATGATACCCATAAGGAAGAACAGCACCAAAAGCGCATACCTTGTTCTGTGCCTTATTGAAGGCGTTCTTGATCTTGTTCATGAAATTACCTCATACTTTCTTTTTGTTTTTATTTTTGTGTTTGTTTACGGCAATGACTGTCCGGGACAAGAGCCGCCGTGCTCTCCTATCGCGGTTTACCGATGTTAAGCGAACATATCCTGGATACGTTCCGCAAGCCCCGGTAATACGACACCGTTAATGAGCTGATAGAAACCGGTGAGAAGTAATCCTCCTATCACTACGGCGATGATCATTTTGACCGCCGTGTCGATATATCCTTCACCGACCTTGCTCTCCAGTACCGATTTTGCTTTTCTGATCATTTCTCTGATCTTGCACATTTCGTGCGCGTCCTCCTTTCCCTAAAGATTGAAAACATTCAAGGGCAACCACCTCTTTTCAATAGAAAAAGCCACAAGGTTTGATGTGTTATCCATCGTGCCTTGTGGCTATGTAAAAGAAACTGCCCAGGAAAAGGAAAAAAGCACCCAGTTTTTATACTTGAGTGCTTTCCATACTAAGTTATTCAATTTTTTTATGCAGAGTAGCTGATGTTTCCGTTGACATACTTTTTGTAGTCGATATACTTCAAGTTGCCTGGGCGACACTGAATAGCGATCCGTCCACAAATACCAATATAACAGAAAGTCATATTGTCTGTCAGTGCAACAACGTCATCCCTATCGACCTCCGATAGTTTTCTGCCATCAGCCCATGTTAAACCTTCTGCTTCACACTGCTTAACAAAGTCATCCCATACCTCTATGGGAGAGATGTGCAGATAAGTGTGTTCTTCTCTGCTCTTAAAAAGCCCCTTCAATGTTCTTTTGGACATAATAAAATCCTCCGTTAAAAATATGATTCCTACGGAGAATGTTAAAAAAACAATCCTATCGTCGTAACAATAGGATTTCATCGTTCAATATGAAACCCCTATCGTTTTTCAGCCTTTAGCACCTTACCTCTCGGCAGGTTGCTGTGTGGTCGTCAGGGCTGTCCCTCGCACACTCTCCATAGGTTGCTATTATTATACCACATACAAACCGAACCGTCAATACGATTTGAGAAAGTTGTGGATAAATATAAGCGCCCAAGTTGATACCTGAGCGCTTACCACATCGTTCTATTTTTCTTATCTGCAAACTGCCAGGAGAGCATCATCGACTGCATCGGTGTATCTACCCTGTGCCATGAGCTTCTCTCGGCTACTCATCAGTGCGTCCAGGATCATTCTGTACTCATACGCGCTCACCGGAATTTGGAACTTTTTCTTTCTTTTGAACATCTTGCTTACCTCCTGTCCTCTTTACGCCTATATTATACCGCATTTCAGGTCATTTGTGAAATGTGCGAATCAGACGTTGGCTTTGTACTGAATTGTAATGGAGCCGGTTGCTTTTCTGACGTAGTTAGAAGCAGGGTAATTCCAGTTCTTTACCATATCTCTTGTAATAGAAGTACAACCCGGGGTGAAGCCATCAATTTCAGGCACATCCACCGCCCATGCCGTACCGTTCTCAAGGAATGAGACATTCTTTAAGAGATTTCCATCTTCATCGACGCATCTGACATCGAAGGAGAAAAGATAACCGCCTGTGATCTGAGGTGTCTCGGTGTTATGCGGAATACTGTCCGCGAAGACAAAGGATAGCGACACCACCGAGATCAGGAATGCCACGAAGCATACTGTGAAGATCGTTTGTTCTTTTTTAGTCATAGGATAAATCCTCCGTAATTTTTATTTTCGCCTATATTATACTTCTCTTTGAATTGGAAGACAAAGGTGCAAATCCCATATATCTTCCTTTCCCGGATAGTATACTGTTTGTTTGAGGGGTTTGGTGTGGAAAGGGGGCGAGAAGAAAAAAGAGACAAGCGTACCTCAAACCCCTCAAAAGGGTACACTTATCCCTCGGTCGTAAAACCTTATCTCGCATCTCCCGTTTTGACCCTTTTCTGTGCTTCGGGCGGTCTATCCGTGTTTCCCTGTTCTGCTCTCTTTTGTTGGTTCAAGGCTCTCCTGTAGAGTTCCAACGCCTTAATAACGGTCTCGATCATCACACTCGGCGGCGTCCCGCGCTTAAAGAATGATTCGACACGTTCCATTGGTATTCTGAGCTTTTCCTTCTGATTGGCTTTCTCTTCGGTCATGATCTCGAAGATCTTATCCATATCCAGTTGGTTATCGCGGCTCAGTCCTTTCATCCGAATTGCTTGTGCAAGTGAAGGTGTGCAGTCTTCGCTCTCGATGGTTTCAAGCAAGTCCTCTTGTTCTTCCTTTTCCAAGTACGATAACTCCACCGCAGGTCGAAAAGCAATCTTACCTTCATCTACCATTTGAAGAAGCTGCGGAATGAGTTCAGTAAGACGAACATATCTACGAATCTGATCTTGACTCTCTCCCGATTCTTCAGCGACAACTTCTCTTGTAGTTTTTCCTAAATTCTGTGCCACTGGCACAGAATTATCTTTTGAAGGTCTCCCCGCAGTTCTCCTTAGTGCGTCCATCTTCATTTTATAAGCAAATGCTTTCTCAGATGGTAAGATATGTTCTCTCTGAAGGTTGGAATCTACCATAAGAATAATACCTTCTTCACGACTCAGATCACGAACGATAATAGGCAAGGTGTCGATGTGTAGCAGTTCACAGGCTCGTTTACGTCGATGTCCTGAAATTAGCTCATACCGTTCATCTGCAGTCTTACGCGCGATTATAGGTGTAATTACTCCGAAGGTTGCAATACTCTCTACCAAAGACATCATCTCCTCATCATCTCGTACTTGGAATGGGTGGTCAGGCGAATCGTCTATATACTTAATAGGAACGACTCTGACCTTTTCTCGCTTCATTTCGTTTTCTTGTGCCTTATCCGGCAACTTCTGTTCAGCCATTTTCTCCTCCTCAGTTTTTCACGAGCAAAAGAAAAAGACCATATCTTCTTTGAATCGAAAATATGGTCTTATCCAATTATTCGTATGTACGGAGGAAATGTCGTTGGTTCAAGTCCAACAGCCTCACTCAAAAAATCCACAAAATGTTACACCGATTTTTGCCCTTCAAAATACGAAAAAAGCCTTGAAAATCAAGGCTTTTTCGGTACGAAATCCATATCGTACATTAAAGATGTCTTTACGATACGAAAAGGATATTTTTGAAAAGTACCTCAAAAATCCGAACCATCCACTTTTGATCACAATAAAGAAGCCCCCGCTGAACGGGAGCACTCTTTATGTAGGAATTTCGACTGTAAATGACAATCCACCTTTTATTACAATCGTCAATGTTGCCGGTTATACCTCGTGGCAGCGCAACTTTGACCGTCAGGTCATGAAGG
>CAUABN010000181.1:0-3803 GCA_958427275.1 uncultured Anaerotruncus sp. | reverse complement strand
CGCGCACCGTCGCCGCGGCGACGTACAGCACCGCCGCCGAGCGGCTTGACAAGCTCTCGGGCGAGGAGAAGCCGGACCCGACCGACCTCGGCTTTGCGCGGTGGGCTATCGCGTGGGTCGTCATATCGCGTGTGGGGCTTGGGCTTGCGCTCTTTCTCGGAGTATGGTCGGCGGGATTTGCCGTTGCAGGGATCAGCGCCCCCGCAGGCAGCGAGGCGGCGCTCAACAGTAAGTTCCTTTTGCGCATCGTCCTGCCGGGCAGGTGGTGCATGGCGTTCGTGCCGCTGTTATGCACGCCGTATGCGTTCATGGCGGAATTCATGGCGCATCTCTACCGTAAATACTACCTTTACGATGTTACGCTCGGATATCACGGCATTCCGTCATTTGTAATGCTGATGATCGGGCTTGCGCTCAGCGTGGCGCTTGTCTTCATTGCCGCACCGTTTGAAAAGGAATCACATATGGACCCCTACCGGCGCATTTAGCTCGCAGATAATGCGCCGAAACCGAAGGTGTATGCCAAATAGCCCGTCCGCGATAAGCTGACGGGCTATTTGTGTAGGAAAACTATTTATGTATACAGTCGTTGCCGGCAGTACTGAACGCCACATTGTCGCCGAGCAAATTGAAGTACAACGTACTGTATCGTATCGTTTGACGCTTCGAGCCTGACGATCGCCACGGGGATGCCCTTTATCTCTTCGACGACCCCGCCTTTGTAATGATAGGTGTTATCATCATCCTTGTCAAAGCTGATGTCCAATTCGTAGCTGTACTCTGCCGCATCTGCAATAAATTCGAGCTTTTTATGCTGCCCGGAATCGCCGCTCTTGTGAAATACTTTTATTGAGTGATTTTTTATGCCCGAAAAATCAATATTTTTCAATAACGTGTCGGGACCGATTATCTGAGCGACCTCCTCGTATGTCCGGTATGAGGTATATTCCGTGTCATCACCCCGGAGCACCGGCGGAAGTGTGATCAGGACGGCTAAGCATATGCACGCCGCCGCAGCGCCTATCGTCCGCCATATCAGACGGGCTTTGTTTTTCTTAGCCCTTTCGTCTGCCATTTTTGCTTTTATGGCAAAATACTTTTCGATAAGCTCGTCATCGGTGCTTGTGATCCCGTCGATCAGAATTATTATTCATATATACACACGTTCCTTTCCAAATGAGCCTTTAAGCCTTGCCTGAGCTCTTCAAGCGACACTGTCATTTCGGACGGTATACGCTTTTTGCTTGTTTTTTTCTTGTAGCGGTCTATTGCGATCCTGCGCATGATCTTTGATATAAATGCCGGAAATACAACGGGTCTTGTCGGCGGGATGGCGTTCCATATATCAAGGTATGTGTCGTTCCGGCATTCCTGTGATCGTGGAGAATGTTATATGCTATCCCATACAGAAAATGCCCGTACTTGTCGTCGGTCGCCTGTATCGCACGTTCTTCTCTTTCCCAATACAGATCGATTATCTGCTCGTCTGAGATGATCGCCTGTCGGTCATTCCTGCATTTACCCATGTTGCCTCCTTTCCTTCGGCATTGAAAGCGCTCTCATAAATATATGTCGAAAATTTACGCATGATTTGGAACTGTTTTTTGTGATATCAAAAAATTCTTTGAGTCGGAGCGATTCCGCGCCGGGCGCGGGACCAAAGAAAAACAGGGCGTTAAAAAACTCATTTTGAGTTTTTTAACGCCCCATTGGTTCAGCCTATTATTTCGCCCTTTTCGTTAAAGAGGGGGAGCTTTTCAAGGTATATGAGGTCGTCGCGCTGCTGCGCGTCGCCCTCGGCGAGTATCGCCATTCTGCCGCAGATAATGCCTCCCGCCTCGGTCACGAGCTTTTCAAGCGCGTGGAGCGAGCCGCCTGTCGAAATAACGTCATCGACCACAAGAATGCGTTTGCCCTTCATTATTTCCGCGTCTGCGGTATCAAGGCAGAGTTTCTGCACGTGCGCGGTGGAGATCGAGCGGTCCTCAACCTCAAGCACGCCGGTCATATAGAGCTTGGGACCCTTGCGCGCGACAAAATATCTCTGATTTCCGGCAAGGCGAGCCATTTCGTGTGCGAGCGGTATGCCCTTTGCCTCGGCGGTGATGATGTAATCGTACTCCGGTGCGCGGTCAAGAAGCTCCCTGGCGCATGCGGTGGTAAGCTCGGGATCGCCGAATATGATGAACGCGCCTATGTAGACGTGCTCGTTCAGCGGGCAGAGCGGCAGGGCGCGATCAAGCCCCGCTATCTTCATTTTATGGTAAAGCTGCATTTCAATCCTCCGGTCACGGTAATCTGTGTATATTATAACCTCAAAAATCGGATAAGTCAAGAACATTACGTGAACTTGCCGCCAAAATCCCGCGCAACGTATAAAATCGGGCGGCGGTGAGTGAAAAGAGGGCGAAAAGAGGGCGAAAGAAGGGCAAAAAAAGGGCAAAAATCGGCGCTTTTTCAATAAAAACATTTCCCGGACGGAAAATTTTTTAATAAGCCCTTGACAAAGCACCCCGGTTTAGATTATAATATAAGGTGTTATTGTGTGTCGGGATAATTGCCGACAGGATCCGACAATGCTTCCGGATATCACATTCGAGGGAGGTGCAAGAAATGCTCAGAACTTATCAGCCCAAAAAGCGTCAGCGTCAGAAGGAGCACGGCTTCAGAAAAAGAATGAAAACGCTGAACGGAAGGAACGTACTGAAAAGAAGACGCGCCAAAGGCAGAAAACGTCTTTCTTATTGATTTTTTTCAGAGAATCAGCAGAATAGCCGGGGCGTTTTACCCCGGGACCCGGCGACCGGACCTTGCATTTACGCTGTCGGTCGCCGTTTTTTTGAAAATTTTCGCGCGGATGGGGAAGCAGCCGTGCGGGGATCCTTCGCTTATCCGACAGGAGCGTCCGAAAAGGCATAAGAAAACAGGAGAAAAGCGGGAGAAGGACGGGAGAGGGACAGGAAAGGGACAGGAAAGGGACAGGAAAGGTGCACGTGCGATGAAGAACACTGCTATATGTGAAAATCATCTTTACGCCAAGGCATACCGCCGCGGCAAGCGTGCCGTGGGCAAGTATACCGCGGTATATGTGCTGCGCGATTATGCGGCAGGCAAAATAGCGCGTGCCGATCCGAGGCGCGGACTGCGCAACCGTGTCGGACTCACCGTAGGAAAAAAGCTCGGCGGAGCGGTCGAGCGCAACCGCGCCAAGCGCCTTGTGCGCGAGGCATACCGCCTTATCGAGGCGGAGGGCGGCACATCTCACGGCTGGCTCGTGGTCATAGCGGCGCGCACGGCGATAGCCGGCGCGTCAATGGGCGAGGTAAAGGCGGATCTTTACCGCTCGCTCTGTGCGGCGGGCATTGCGCCCGCGGACCGTGCGGCACACGATAAGCAAAGCAAAGCAACAGAAACGGGCGGCGCGCCGGACGCACCCGGGAGCGGGACATGAAGCATGTCGCCATTCTGCTCATAAAATTTTACCGGCGCTTTATCTCACCGCTGAAGCGGAAACCGTGCTGTAGGTTTACGCCTACATGCTCAGCCTACGCCCTTGAGGCGTTTCAGAAACGGGGCTTTTTTGTGGGACTCATACTCACCGTATGGCGGGTGTTGAGATGCAATCCGTTTTGCCGCGGAGGGTACGACCCCGTACCAGAGCATGGTCTTACAAATAAAAAACGGAATATTGAACCGGCGGGGGGACTGTCGCAGTTCGACGTGTCGGACGGCGACGAAGCAATTCCGGACGACAGTGCCGGAAAAGAAAATCAACGAGAGGCACACAAAACAGAATGAATTTC
>CAUABN010000180.1:0-3806 GCA_958427275.1 uncultured Anaerotruncus sp. | reverse complement strand
AAATCATCCGCAAACGTGCTGTATCTGCGTACCTCGGTTGTTTTTTTCTTGCCGGATCCCCGGTCCAGCCGGCAATGTCGGAGGATTCGAATCTGTAATCGAGAGGCTTGTGATACACCTTCTCGTATATTGCTTTTTTCATGGCGTAGTCGGCGGCACTCATTGCGTCGCTGTTTTCCCAGATGGTTTTTTCGGGGTCGGGATATATCACGCCGAGCACATGCACCACGAATTTCACCTTGCGGAACTCATCGGTATCCATTTTCGGCATATCGCGCTGTTCGATAAAGCAGGATATCACCGGCACGCCGAGCCGTGCGGCGTAATAGTAGGCTCCGGGCTTGGGCGGGCGCGGCTTGCGGTAGTTGAACCACATTTCCTCCTCGGGGTAAATCAGGACGAATTCGTTTTTCTTCATCAGCTCTGACAGTACGTCAACAAATTCGCGCTGCGTATAATGCACATTCTCGGATATCGGGATGATATCCGCATAGTTCATAAGGAAGCCGAAAAGCCCCGGCATGGCAAGATTGGTCTCCTGGCTTACGATATTTATGCGCTTTTTGCCGAGTCTGCGCGCAAGACAGCGTATGCCTGTGTTTTCTATCGGACTGAAATGGTTGCTTGTGATTATCGCGCCGCTCCTGACAGCGCGAGCCTTTTCCATGCCCACTATTTCGGTGTCGCGGTTGAGAGCATATGTCAGCACATTGGCGATCTGACGCGCGGTATGCGATTTTATTTTATATGATGCCGTTCCGCGGCGGCGCAGATAGCTGTTGATTATATCGTTGCTTTCGGCTCTTGTCAGCACGGGATCACCCGTTTCCACCTTCGCAAAAAAATCGCCGCATTCGGCTGAACGCCGTATGTTTTCTATCACGGCGTCGCGGTCGCTTCCTATTATCATAATCTGATCTTCACTCCCTTTTCGTATTCACTGCGGAAGGTCACCTCGGCATCCGCTATTTCGGCGCCGCGGCGTATCAGAAGCTCAAGACACTTCGCGTCCGATTCGCGCTGTGCGTCGGAATATCCCTGTTTGCAGTCAAGTATCTCCGGCAGATAGCCGCATTCCTGCGCGTATTTCCAGAAAAGCTCGGCATATTGCACGCCGTCGTAGCACCATGGCTTTGAAAAAAGATTGTAATGTATCAGCTTGGCATCATCGAGCGGCGGCTTGCGGTCGTTCGGCATGGCGTCCCAACGCTCGTCAAGATAGTGTATCCTGCCGCAGCACATGGCGTTGAGATAGTCCTGATCCGGCGCTATGCAGTCAAAATGGTAGCTGTTCAGCAGTGAAAGGAAGTGCCGGTCAAGCTCCGCCGCGCGCAAAAGGCGCAGATTCATCAGCAGCACTCCGGAATTCACATAGCTGTGCCGGTCAACTCCGACGGCGCGTTCCATATATCCGGCAAGTTCGGGAACATCGGAGACCGAGCGGTCAGCGCATGCGCCTATAAGAGCATCGCCGATGTCGGTGTCATACAGTTCGGCGATGTCGCTGTTCAGTACGATATCGCTGTCGATGTATATCCCGCGGTCATATTCCGGGAACATTACGGGAATGAACAGACGGAAATATATAGTAAGGGTAAAGTAGTCGCAGCGCAGACGGTTCGACATGCGGTCGGTTATGGAGTCGAGTCCGCGGCACATCGGAATAAAATCTACCGCAAAGTTGTCGGTCGCAAGCGCGCCAAGCCGATTGCGGTTCTCCTCGCACAGGTCCTGATAAAGCACCACGGCGCGGTAGCGGCGGTCCGGGGAGGAATTTTTTATCGCGGATACGAGCGCTGTGGCAAGATACGGCGCGTAGCCGTCATCAATAGTAAAAAATATCGGTATTATGTCTTTCGTGTTGATCTTCATGTTCATTTTTGTCAGCCTTTCATCTGTTGTTGTGTTGCTATTTTGTATTCTTCGAGTATTTCCGCTCCTGCGTCGATAAGGTCGTCGTAGCCGTAAAGCCCGAGCACCGAATGCATCCGTTCCTTTTGCCACGGCTTCACCGTTACGGAGCGGAATCTCGGAAAGAATCTGAAGGTCGTGGTGAAGTGCCGCAGCACCGTGTCGTCATGCTCGCGCCGCTGTTCGTTAAAGCGACGCGGGAGGATGATCTTTTTGCGCGCGAGCCGGTTGAGCGCCGTCTGGTCCGGCAAAAACATCTTCCGTTCGGCGCACAGCCTGCGCGCACGGCGGAAAAGACCGTCCTCGCGTATTTTCTTCATGTTCAGCAAAAGCACGCCGGAATTTAGGTAATCCCGCACAAAAGGTCTGCGGCGGAAGAAATGACTGCCGTAGTAGTCGGGCACCCCGGCAAGCTCCGCCACACCCAACTCGGCGCCGTAAAGCCCGGAGGGGGCGCCGCGGCACACGACGTCGTTGTCAAGATAAAGTATGCGGTCGGGGATCTCCGGTACGAGGTCGGCATAAAGCCGCAGCATACAGCACGGCGTAAAGCGTGTTCCCATGTTTGCCGCAGGCGGTGCTGCGTCAAACAGTCCGGTCACATCAAAAAGACGGACCCGCGTCCCCGGGGATATTTCCCTCAGGCGACTCAAAAGCACATCGCAAAAGCTGCGCGGCAGTGCATCGATCGTCCGCCCTTCGACCTTCGGAGCGGCGGTGAGAATATAAATGTCGAGCGGCTCGCGCGTGTTGAGCGCAAGCGAGTATGCGGATATCGCTACCCCGGCGGCGATGTTTTTGTCGCCGCAGTAAAGAATGTTCATGGCTTGTCCTCACTTCGGGAATGATCTGCACGGATGTGCGCTTAAAACAATCTTAATATAAATATAACACAAAATACAACCTGGGCGTCCGCCTGTCGATTGACCGCGGCGTGGATTTGTGGTATAATTATACCGTTATGTGATGCCGCCCGCAACCTACGCGCGGCGTTCTACGGTATCCTGATGCTTCTCTACCGGTAGAGAAGCGCCGCAGGGCGCTCTACCAACGGTAGAATCGGCAGTAGAATTGTGTCCGGCAGGGCTTTGAGGACGGTGTTTTTTACTTTGGAAGATATAAGATCCGTAATAGCCGCAAATATAACGGCGCTCCGCACATCAAGCGGCATGACCCAGCTTGACCTTGCCGAGAAGCTGCATTACTCGGATAAGGCGGTGTCCAAGTGGGAGCGCGGGGAGTCGGTCCCCGAGATCGGAACGCTTACCGCGATCGCCGATCTTTTCGGCGTGCCGCTCGATTATCTCGTGCGGTCGGAGCATGAGGCGCCTGCCGCGGCGACCGAACAGCAGCCGGCAGCTCCTGCGCCTGATCATAAAAAGAAGAACCACGCGCTCATCGCGGGCATGAGCGTTTTGCTCGTGTGGTTCGTGGCGGCGCTCATCTTCGTCTTTATTGATATAACCTTTAGAAGCGTTGACCGCCACTGGCTTTCATTTGTCTGGTGCGTGCCGGCGTCAATGATAGTGTGGCTCGTTTTCAATTCGGTATGGTTCAACCGCAGGCGGAATTATCTGATAATATCGCTGCTCATGTGGTCGGCGCTTGCCGCGATACATATAACCGTGCTGACCTTCAATTATAATATATGGCTCATTTACACACCGGGTATACCCGGACAGCTCATTATTTTTCTTTGGTCGCGCCTTACGTTCAGACATTGAGGAAAAAATAAAAAATATTTTTGCTCCCCGCATCGTGCTTACAGCCGGTGCGGGGAGCTTCTTTATTATAATTCATAGCATTAAAGGAGTAATTAAGTATTGTATACCTCCGACAACCAATAAAAAACCGAAAAAAACTCAAAAAAAGATTAAAAAAGGGGTTGACAAGAG
>CAUABN010000179.1:0-3807 GCA_958427275.1 uncultured Anaerotruncus sp. | reverse complement strand
TTTTACATTTTCAAAAAACATACCGATAAAAAAACCGCACGACGTTATTATCACCGGCGGCGGAGTGGCGGGCGTTGCAGCCGCCGTGTCCGCGGCACGGCACGGAGCGAGCGTGCTTCTGACGGAAAAATCAAATATTCTCGGCGGACTTGCCACGCTGGGGCTTGTCAATCTGTTTGTACCCATGTGCAACGGGCGCGGCAAGCAGATAATATTCGGACTTGCCGAAAAGTGGCTGCGCGAATCGATAAAATACGGTTATGATAATCTTCATGAGGAATGGCGCGACGGCGAACCGACGGAATACACCCAAAAGCGTTACCGCACCGTTTTTTCTCCGTATATATTCGCGCTTCAGCTCACCGAGGCGGTGAGCGGCGCGGGGATCGACATTCTTTTTGACTGCAATGCCGTTTATCCCGCCATGGACGGCACTCACTGCCGCGGCGTTATATGCGACAGCAAATCCGGACTTGAATATTACGGCTGCCGCGTGCTCATCGACACCACCGGGGATGCCGACATGCTTCGCCGTGCCGGTGTGCCGACCGTAGCGGGAAAGAATTATTTCACCTACTGCGGCAAAAAGATCACGCTTGAAAGCTGCAAAAAGGCGGCAGAGACCGGAAACATACGCAATGCGTTTATGCCGGTAAAGGGCGGCAGTATAAATCTTTACGGCGACGGTCAGCCGCCGGAAATGCCGCGCTGGAGCGGACTTACGGTCGAAGAGGTCACCGATTATCTTATCCGCAATCAGCGCGCAATGCTTGACGGCGTGCGCGGCGACGAGCGCAGGAGCCGCGACATTGCAATGATACCCATGATGCCGAACTTCCGCACCACCTGCCACCTCGACGGCGACTATACCTTCCGCTTTGAGGACTGCTACCGGCATTTTGACGATTCGGTGTGCGCCATAAACTCGTTCGACCACCGCGATCATCTGTTTGAGGTCCCATACCGCACGCTCGTGCGCACGGGCTATGATAATATGATAACCGCAGGACGCTCTGCATCTGCGGACGGCTTCGGGTGGGATATCCTGCGCGTCATACCTCCGGCGATACTCACCGGACAGGCGGCGGGCGAGGCGGCGGTGATATCGCTGCGCTCGGGCGCGCCGATATATGCCGTGGATGTTCCCACGCTTCAGAGCCGCCTTGAGGAGGCAAATGTAATGATACATTTCCCCGACAGCTATCTGCCGGAGGACAAAACGGTATGCCTGCGCGGGCGCGAGGCTGATCCGCTGCATATCTGACGAATCGCCCCGCTGACACGCGGCGATTCATAAACAACGGCGGTGTTAAAAACTCAATTTGAGTTTTTAACACCGCCGCTTTTTATTTTCCGCTGAAGACCGGGAAATAGCTGTACTCGCCGTAATCTCTGAAGTTCACCGAGCGGAGCATTTTCATATCCTCGTCGGATATCGTAAAGTCAAGCTCCGCGTTCTCGCGTATATGCCCGCGTGACGATGCCTTCGGCAACGCCACGAGACCAAGCTGAAGAATATATTTTATGCAGAGTCTTGCGGGCGATACCCCGTACTTTTTTGCGGTGCTGACGATCTCGGGACTTCTCAGCGCCTCGCCGTGTGCTATCGGCGAATATGCCTCCACCGCAATGCCGTTTTCACGGCAGAATGCTATCAGCTCCTCCGGCGTGCTGCCTATGTGTGCCAGCACCTGGTTTACAGCCGGTCTTATCCTGCAATGCGGAAGCAGGCTTTCAAGATCATCACGCAAAAAGTTCGATACGCCTATGGTGCGCAGTTTGCCGGCGGTGCAGGCATCCTCAAGGGCGCGCCAGACCTCGCGGTTCTCCTCAAAATAGCGCTTTTCGCCGCGCCACTCCGCCCACGGCTGGGGTGAGTGTATTATCATCATGTCAAGATAGTCGAGCTTCATTTTTGCCAGCGTTTCGTCGATCGACGCCGCGGCGGAAGCATAGCGTTTGTTTTCGGCGGCGACCTTGCTTACAACAAACAGTTCCTTGCGGGGAATGCCGCAGGTGCGGACCCCCTCGCCTACGCCGCGCTCGTTTCCGTATGCCTGCGCCGTATCTATGTGGCGATAGCCAAGCTCGATCGCGGTCCTTACCGCCTCCGCCGCCTTGCCGTCGTCAATGCACCATGTTCCGAAGCCGAGAGCCGGTATATTTGTGCCGTTGTTCAGTCTGATATATTCCATTTTCGTGTCCTCCGCAATTTATTTTATCGCTCCGCCCGTGACGTGATCCTTTTCAAAAAGCGGATCGCTTGCCGATACCGGCACGCCCCGGCGGTCCCTGACCGGGAGGCGAAGTATGTCGTATTTTGAAAGATCGAGCGTCGGTTCTATCAGCAGTCCGGCGTCAAGCAGTCCCTTTTCGATCCGTTCCTTTACATTGTCAGCCGTTGCGGAGTAAAAATCGAACCTTACCTCCGGGTAAAACTTTGAAAATTCCGCTGCAAGTCCGCCGAGCCGGCGGCTCGCCGTGGTCTCGCCCATGCCTATCGACACCGTGCCGTTGTACGAAACTATGCCGTCGCGGAAGTCGCGCTCGGTCTTTTCAGTCAGCGCAACTATCTCCTGCGCGCGCCCGCGCAGGAACCTGCCCTCCTCTGTCAGCGTGAGCGAGCGCTTTCCGCGCACGAACAGCCGCGCGCCCAGCTCCTCCTCAAGCTGCATTATCTGCTTTGACAGCGCAGGCTGTGAGATGTGCAGTATCTCCGAGGCTTTGGTCATGCTTCCTTCCCGTATCAGTATACCATACCGCAGACGGGATGTAAAGAGAAAAAAGAGGAGAAAAAATATTTTCCGATAACGCGGTCGGTACTTGACAGCACCGTGGATATGTGGTATAATGTGTCTGTAAAATCGGTATGGATTTTTCTGAGAAAAGCTCATTTTTCGCCATGCACCCGGATAGGTGTATGGCGATTTTGTTTTGGAGGAATTGCTATGTCACATGAGCGATCCATTCAAAAAAAGGGCGAGTACACTGCGCCCGGAAAAAGACTTTATATGTCATCGGAGGCTGCCTATCTGCTTGCGGTCGTGCTGTTGGCGCTTGCGGTGTCGATGCTCAGCGCGGCGGATTTCGGCATCTCCATGGTTGTGGCACCCGCTTATCTGCTCAGTCTCAAGCTGGGAGTGGTGACCTTCGGACAGGCGGAGTACCTGATCCAGGCAGGCGTGTTCGTTCTGCTGTGCGCCGTGCTGCGAAGGTTCAGACCCGTGTACCTCATGTCCTTTGTGACCTGCCTGATTTACGGGGCAGTGCTGGATCTGTGGCGGATGCTCCCGTGCTTCGATCCGTCCGTGACCGAACCGGGTAGCATGGCGCTGTGGCTGAGGCTTATGATGTTTGTCACGGGCGTTCTTCTGACCTCATTTTCGGTGGCTCTTTTCTTCAAGACCTACCTGTATCCGCAGGTCTATGACTTTTTCGTAAAAGCCGTTGCATTCAGATACGGCATCAGGCTGTCCGTATTCAAAACGGCGGTCGATATCACACTGCTTCTCACGAGCGTGGTCATGACATTTTGCTTTTTCGGTAGACCCGAGGGACTCGGCTGGGGCACGCTCGTTATGGCGGTCATGAACGGGAGCATTATAGGCTTTTTCTCCGGACTGCTTGACCGCACGGTCGGATTCCGTCCGCGTTTTGCAAGATTTGCGGAATACTTTGGGCTTGACAGGAAAGCGTGATCGCCTCCACGCCATTGCTTTTCTGCTTTTACGGCGGTAAAACGGGGCTGTCGCACATTAGCGCGACAGCCCCATCATGTATTTACAGGCTTTTATAATCGTTGCCCCA
>CAUABN010000178.1:0-3819 GCA_958427275.1 uncultured Anaerotruncus sp. | reverse complement strand
GCGCGGTCTGCGTTCTATACTTGAGTCGATCATGACAGGGCTTATGTATGACCTTCCCTCACGCGATGATGTTGAAGGCGTTACAATCACCGCAGATTTCGTTCGCGGGAAAGGCGACGCAGAAATCAGGCTCAAGAAAAAAAGTGACTGAATTATTTATCCGCTATTAAACGGGGATGTCGCGCTAATGCGCGACATCCCCGAAGGTTATACTGCGCGTCAGTTTGCCGGTCACGGCTCCCGGGTGCATTCCGTTTTTACGGAACGCACCCGCTTTGTTTTACATCTTTTGACCTTTACGATCATCCGCAGTGTCCGCGGTCACACGGTGCCTGCGGAGTCAGAGGCGGATTGAATTCGTTTACCGGAAATGACATGGTACGGAAGATGGCGCACGGGTTTTCTTCCTTGGGCATGACACATTCCTTATCCGGAACGGCATATTCCGTTGCATTTATCAGAAGCTGCGCGGGTCTTACAAGACGTATCACAGAGAAGATTCCTACCGATACGGCAAGATATCTGCCGCCGTCATTGTCACGCTGTGTTATCGTTCCGTCTATATGTGCGGCGACCTGCGCGGGGATCTCGCAGCAGCAGCAACAGCAGGTGTTGCCGGGAGCGCGCTCGAATACTGCCGCGTTGAGGATTATCGGATCGACCGCCTCGACTACTGCCTCGGGGATATTGCGTACCGATTCGCATTTCTCATCGGTGTGGCAGAAGTCATATGCCGCGTCTCCGGAGCGGAAGACATTTACATTGCTTTCGCCTCCGTACAGTACCACATGCTTATCAAGGACGGCTACGCCCTCGAATTCCTGCGGCTTGCAGCCGCCTGTGCATGCTTCGAATGTTATTTTGATGAAGAACCTGATGTTTACTGTGTAAAATCCGCGGTTGAAGCGTACGGGATCGATACCGATATATGTCCACGCAATGCTTGCGTCCTTTGCACGTATGTTGCCGGTGCGGTTTATTATGTCACAGCCGCAGTCTGTAAGACTGACGCGTACATTTTCATAGCAGTCACGGTCACGGCAGCTGTCAAAAATGCGCCCCGTTTCGATACAGCAGGTTTCCCGACCGTTGCTGCCGGAACAGCCGAATCTGTTTTCAGCCATTTTGTATTTACCTCCATTTGTGTTTGAGCTTCGGCAGTTGTGATGACAGCCGCGCCCTCACTTACATTGTATGCAAAATTACAGGATGTGACATTTATTTTACATGAAAAAGAGCCGGCGCGATGTGAACCTTCTGTCGCCCGACAGATCATTCGGTCGTGATATGTTATAAATAATGTTAAAAGGACTTGAAATACAAGATCGGATATGATATAATAATCTCACAGTTGTTACTCAGGTACAACAAATGCCGACATGGCAAAATTTCTTACGAAAGGTATGGTTTAAGAGCATGAAAAAGCTCTCACTTGTTTTAGCAGCCGTTATGATCGCCCTCCTTGCTACGGTTCCTGCATCGGCGATTGGTACATCCGCATTTGCTCCCGGTGAAATTATCTATTGCGAGAATTTCAGCGGTGTTCCGGACACAGATGACCTTGCTGTCATCGAATCTTCACTCGATTATCGCGTCGTTGCCGTTGATACATCAACTCTTGATTACAAAATCAAAGAAAAGAATATCAGCGAAACAGCAAAGTATTATGTAAAAGACGGAAAGCTGTATATAGATAACTCTGCCGACGGAGGCGCATACAGCTATTTTATGATCTATGACAAGGATGTCATGAAGGATCTTGTCAAGACCACTTACACCATTCAGTATGAGATCACATACCTTGCGGGTCCTACCGCGTATTGCAGCCCCATTTTCAACTGGAACGGCGAGTTCGATTTCCAGGTCCCGATGCTTCGCGGCAACGGTACATACCGCAACCAGGTGAGAATCACAAACGCAGATAAGGCGAACAAGTGGTATGACTGGGACGGCATGGGTGGCACATGGCTGCCTTCAATGGTCACCGAAAACGATACCGCCCTCCTTCAGAATGTTGTTGTGAGAATGGTCTCCGTTCCCGACAAGGGCGTTTACGTTTACGCTAACGAATATCTTGTTTCCGCTCCCAATGAAATAGCGACCGCACCGGCTGATGCCCTTCCCGGCACAATGTCCGGATATGCTGTCGGCTTCCGTTCTCAGAATGGCGCAAGCGTTGCGATAGACAATATCGCGATCTATGCCGGCGACGGTTCCAAGATCACCCCCGACTTCAGCCAGTACGGTTTCAAGGGACTTGATCCTGTTGTTGAAACGACAGAGGCGCCCGAGACACCCGCACCTGAGACGACGAAGGCTCCCGTTACCGATGTTCCCACTACCACTAAACCCGAGGCGACCAAGGCTCACACGCCCGAAACTTCCGACAACAAAAAGCCCGATGCTACAACGCCGGATACAACGGCTCCCGAAAAGAAGGGCTGCGGCTCCTCTGCCGCCGTTGGATTTGCAATGCTCGCGGTCCTTGTTCCCGCGGTGGTTGTGACCAGAAAGAAGAAATAAATCCTTATTCCTGTCGGTACCCTATGCGCTTTCAGCGCACTTGGGTACCGACATAAATTCAACCGCTTGTTTAGCGGATATTTCGGAATAGGTATTGAATTTACGACCTATCTGTGGTATAATAATACAGATGACAAATGAAAGGGGGGCACGCATCATGCCGTCACATGGCGGAACAAAGCTGATAGCAGCAAACAAAAAAGCATATCACGAGTATTTTGTAGATGACAGGTATGAGGCAGGCATTGCCCTTTTCGGCACCGAGGTCAAAAGCGTAAGACTCGGTCAGGTCAATCTCAAGGATTGCTACTGTACGATAAAGAACAACGAAATATTTGTCAACGGTATGCATATCAGCCCTTATGAAAAGGGTAACATTTTTAATCGCGATCCTATAAGACAGCGCAAGCTGCTGATGCACAAGCGTGAAATAATCAAGCTTGCTGCGCTATCGGCACAAAAAGGTTTTTCTCTTATTCCCCTTTCGCTTTACTTCAAGGATTCGCGGGTCAAAGTCGAACTCGGACTTTGCAGAGGCAAAAAGCTGTATGATAAGCGTGAGACCGATGCAAAGAATGAGGCAAAGCGCGAAATGGAACGCGCAGAAAAATCATCACGTGAAAAATGGTGAGCGTTTTGCTGACTGTTTTTATATGGGGGCGTAAAGGTTTCGACGGGGATTTTGAGGTATGGTAAGCGGGTAGAGCCGGGTAAACTCTTAAAACTGCTCAACTTAAAAATAAACGCTAACGATAATTTAGCTTACGCAGCCTAAGGCTGTGACGCAGTCCTGCGGGACTGCCCGTTCCACCCATGAGTACCGCGGCTTGGGATGGGGCGTCATTTAGCGGTGCACGTGCATTGCCCTTTTGCTTTTGAGGCAGTCATGAAGAAAAAAGCTACCCGTGACGGCAGGGTGACGGTTCCCGTCCGCCGTGGGGAAATCTAAATAACCGCCTGCACCCGGAGAAAGCCATATCAAGAGATTTTCGGACAGGGGTTCGACTCCCCTCGCCTCCACCAATAACAAAAGGACGGCTTTAGCCGTCCTTTTGTTATTGATGAAAGCACAGAATAATTCGGACCCCCTCAAGCCCGAAGGGCTTGAATGGGTTTGCGCCAGAAGAAACCACGGAGTCTGTACAAACAGACGCGCAAACCGTGGTTCAGAATCCCCTATGCTCCACCAATAACAAAAGGACGGCTATAGCCGTCCTTTTGTTATTGATTAAGCACAGAATAATAATTCGGACCCCCTCAAGCCCGAAGGGCTTGAATGGGTTTGCGCCAGAAGAA
>CAUABN010000177.1:0-3843 GCA_958427275.1 uncultured Anaerotruncus sp. | reverse complement strand
AGAATGAATTTCATTGACAAACTACTTTGTTGGATCGGCTCATTTCTCGGCTGGCTCGACAAAACAACGGGCAGCTACACACTTGCGCTCTTTATATTTGCATTTGTTGTGGAGCTGTTGCTGCTGCCCATTGCCATCAAACAGCAAAAAACATCTATAAAGCAGGCACGTCTGCGCCCCAAGGAAATGGCTATCCGCAAAAAATATGCGGGACGCAATGACCAGGTGACGCAGCAGAAGGTCGCGCAGGAGATACAGGAGATGTATCAGAAGGAGAATTTCAGTCCCTTTGCGGGCTGTCTCCCCCTCTTGCTTCAGATGCCTGTCATACTTGCGCTTTATCAGGTCGTTATCAACCCGCTCCATTACGTTATGGGCGTGGGGGGCGAGGCTATCAAGGCGCTTCAGGCATTCGTGACCGCCGCGGCGGACGCGGGCGGACTCGGCATGACGATAGGCAGATCCAACGGTACCATCGTTCTTATCGACGCTATCCGCGACCATTGGGCTGACATACAGTCAAAGTTCGTTGCGTTCGTTGAGGGCGGCGGGTATGACATGCCTGTTGGCACCACTGCGACATCGGCGCTCGGCGAGATATCCGCGGCTTATGACAAGGGACTTCCCGATTTCAGCCTCTTCGGCATCAACCTCGGCGAGATACCCGACATCACCAAGCCGAGCTGGCTGTGGCTCGTACCGGTGCTCACATTTGTAGTTTACTTCTTCAGCATGAAGCTGACCCGCAAGTTCTCCTACCAGCCCTCAAACGGACAGTCGGAGAAGCAGATTGGCTGCTCCAACACCGTTATGGACGTCACCATGCCGCTCATGTCGGTCTATTTCACGTTTGTTGTTCCTGCCGCTATCGGCGTATACTGGATATTCAAGAGCATTCTCGGAACGGTAAAGCAGTTCATACTCAGCCGCGCAATGCCCATGCCCACCTTCACCGAGGAGGATTACAAGGCAGCCGAGCGCGAATATGCGGGAAAACCCGCGACCAAGGAGAAGCGCAAGCTCGATCTTGATGCGAACCGCGGCAATCCCAAGTCTCTCTTCCATGTCGACGACGAGGATTATACCCCGCCGGAGGACGACGAGATGTTCGACACCGAGCGCCGCGTGGCTGCCGAAAAGACCGGAGCCGTAGAGACCGCTCCGCTCAAAGAGGACAAGCCGGACAGGTCAAAGAAGAACAATAAGAAAAAAGACGAAAAAGAAGAAAAAGAAGACGGGAACGACGGAGACGCCGAGTGATTCTCCGCAGTAACGATCGACGATTGACGAATGAAAGGTAATTTGAATTTATGAATACGGAAATTAAAGTCAGTGCAAAAACCGTAGAGGAGGCACTGCTGAAGGCGGCGACGGAGTTGGGTGTGACCGCAGATGAGATCGAATACACCGTAACTACCGAAGCCAAAAAAGGATTTCTCGGTATCGGCGCCGTTGATGCCGAGATAGTTGCCAAATACAAGGACAAGAATGCAGTCTCAAAGGACGGTCATCTGCTTTCCAAAGGCGAGAAGAACGCCGTGGAGTTTATCGAGACCGTTATTGCGGACATGGGTATTAAAGCCGAGATCGGCACGAGAACCGGCGATAACGGAGCGCTTATCATTGAGGTCGCCGGCGACGATTCCGGAGTTCTTATCGGACACCACGGCGAGACGCTGGACGCGCTCCAGTATCTTGCGGGGCTTGCCGCCAACCGCCGCGAAATCGGCGAGAACGGCGAGCGCGCCGAAAAGGGCGAACATGTCAAGGTCGCGCTTGATATTGCGGGATATCGCGAAAAGAGAGAGGAGGCTCTCCGCAATCTGGCGCGCGAACGCGCCGCACGCGTGCTCAAATACAAGAGAAGCGTTATGCTTGAGCCGATGAATCCCTACGAGCGCCGCATCATCCATTCGGAGATACAGGGCATCGAGGGTGTGTCCACGACATCAATCGGCAGTGACAGCAACCGTAAGATAGTAATATTCCTTGAGAACAAGTCCGCCGACGAAAAGGAAAGCGACTGAGGCTGTTCGTTTGTGAGGGGCTGTAAAAAGCATTGGTTTTTTACAGCCCCCGATGTGATATCCGGGAAGGGAAGGTGACACGTAATGCTTGATACGATAGCGGCGATATCAACGCCGCAGGGCAAGGGAGGAGTTGCGCTTATCCGCATAAGCGGGTCCGACGCCATAGCGGTGGGCGATGTGATATTCAAGCCTAAAAACGGGAAAAAGCTGTCGGAGGCTCCGGCGCGGTATTCCGTTTTCGGGGATGTGTGCATGCCGCACGACGGCAGGCAGGTCGATTCCGGACTTGCGGTGACGTTCCGCGCTCCGCACTCGTTTACCGGTGAGGATACTGTGGAAATAAGCTGTCACGGCGGAGTGCTTGTCAGCGCGGCGGTGCTTGCGTCGGCTCTTGCGGCAGGTGCGCGCCAGGCGGAGGCGGGGGAATTCACCCGCCGCGCTTACGCTGCGGGCAAGCTGAGCCTTGCCGAGGCGGAGGCTCTCGGGATGCTGCTCGATGCGCGCACGGGAGAACAGCTGAGGCTCGCACGCGGCGGGATGCGGGGTGGAGTCTCACGTGCCGCCGGTGAGATCGCGGGCGGGATATCCGCGATACTTTCGGATATTTATGCGCGCATCGATTTCCCGGACGAGGATCTCGGCGAGCTGAGCGTAGGCGAGATCGCCGACCGTGCCGGGGCGCTGCTTGCCGCCACGCAGCGGCTCGGTGCTACGTATTCAACGGGCAGGGCGATAGCCGAGGGAATTCCCACCGTTATATGCGGCAGGACCAACGCGGGCAAAAGCACGCTTTATAACCGGCTGACGGGGGAGGAATCCGCGATCGTGACCGCAGAGGCGGGCACAACGCGTGATGTACTGACAGAAACGGTGTCGTTCGGCGGCGTGACGCTCCGGCTTTCGGATACCGCCGGTATACGCGAGGGTCGCGACGCCGCAGAGCGCATAGGTATAGACCGTGCGCGGGAAAGGATAGAAACGAGCGAGCTGGTGATATTCGTAATCGACGGCTCGCGCGAGCCGGATGAAAACGAACGGCAGCTTGCCGACGAGCTTTGCGGGCGCGGGCGCGGCAGGGTCGCGGCGGTACTGAACAAGACGGACATCACCGGAGGCGCCGGGGGAGCGGTCCCGGCGGCGCGGGCGCTGTGGGAGAGGTTCCCCGACCGCGCGGCGGTCTCCGCGGACAGCGGAGAGGGAATGGATGCGCTTGCCGCTCTCATAGGCGGAATGTTTATCGATGCGTCGATATCGCCGGAGACGGACGCGGTGATACAGAACGAGCGCCAGTATGATGCGGTTTGCCGCGCCGGGAGGGCACTGGAGGACGCTGTGAAGATACTGCGCGACGGATTTTCACCGGATATTGCGGGGATCGATCTTGAGGAGGCGCTGTCGGCGCTTCGCGCGATCGACGGCAGAGGTGTCTGCGCCGAAATCGTGGACGGAATCTTTTCAAAGTTCTGTGTGGGAAAATGATAGAGTGATATACCGCTTGCGCGGTGTGATATCCACTTCGTGGATTGAGGTAGATTTCCGCCGGCGCGAAAATCTATTATTTTTACCTCCTCTATTCGTAGGCAGGGAATTTAGTGTGATGCAGATTTCAAAGTTCAGTTACCCTGCCGCGCTAAGCCGCCTGCGGCGTCTTGGTCAAAGTTCTGTTGTAGAATTTTACGCGCCTTGACCAAAGACAATAATGACTTGTAGATATGAATCTGCACTAACTCCACCGACAAGTTACTTCATGTTCAGATATAACTAAGGACGTGTAGTAGATATAAAACAGCACTCATTTCACCATCGGGGTATG
>CAUABN010000176.1:0-3858 GCA_958427275.1 uncultured Anaerotruncus sp. | reverse complement strand
AGTAATATCCGAAAAAGCGGCGGCTGATAATGATAGAGATAAAAAATCTGTGCAAGACATTTGACGGAGCGGGCGGTAAGGTCACTGCTCTGAACAATATAAACCTGACCGTCGGTGACGGTGACATATACGGGATAATCGGCATGAGCGGTGCGGGAAAAAGCACGCTTGTGCGATGCATAAATATGCTTGAACGCCCGACATCCGGCGATGTTCTGATAGACGGCGTAAGCATGACATCGCTTTCGCCGGCGCAGCTACGGAATGCACGGCGGAACATAACCATGATATTTCAGGGCTTCAATCTGCTTATGCAGAAGAATTGCCTGAAAAACATCTGCTTCCCGATGGAGCTTGCGGGCATACCGAAGCAGAAAGCCGAAAAAAGAGCCGCCGAACTGTTGGAGCTGGTCGGTCTGCCCGACAAAGCAAAGGCATATCCCGCCCAGCTTTCCGGAGGTCAGCAGCAGCGCGTGGCAATAGCGCGCGCGCTTGCCACCGACCCCAAGGTCCTTCTGTGCGATGAAGCGACAAGCGCGCTTGACCCCAATACCACACACTCGATACTCGGTCTGATACGCGAAATAAACCGCAGGCTCGGCATAACCGTTATCGTTATCACCCACCAGATGAGCGTTGTTGAAGAGATATGCTCTCATGTCGCTATACTGGATAACGGCGAGATAGTTGAGGACGGCGCCGTGGGTACTGTCTTTGCCAGTCCCAAATCAGCAGCGGCGCGAAGGCTTGTTTTCCCCAACGGGGCGGATGAAAGCGTTTCCAACCCCGCACATGAAACACGGCTGCGCATTATTTTCAACGGCGCAAAAGCGGCAAGCACACCGTGGATAGCAAAAATGGCGCAGGAAAAGAATGTTCTTGTAAACATTGTTTCTGCCGCTACGCGCACGATAGACGACAAGACCTACGGCTCAATGCTTCTCGGCGTCCCCGGTGGAGCGGAAAAGACAGCTGCGGTCAAGGAATATCTCGGCGCTATTGAAAATGTAACCGTTGAGGAGGTCTAAGCATGTCAAATATGTTTACTGCGGAAAAGATCCGCTATGCGTTTGAGCTTCTCAAAAACGATATTCCGTTTGCAATTTGGGAAACCTTCTATGTAACAGTGATTGCAACCGTCTTTGCATTTGTTTTGGGTCTGCCGCTCGGTGTTATACTTGTTTGCGGTGATAAGGGTGGGATCCTACCGCTGCCGCGTTGGCTGATGAAAACAATAAATATGATCGTAAACCTGCTCCGCTCGGTCCCGTTCATCATCCTCATCGTTGTCGTCTTTCCGCTGACACGACTCATCGTCGGTACCACGATAGGCTCTGCCGCATCGATCGTCCCGCTTGTTATAGCAGCGTTCCCGTTCGTGGCGCGCCTTGTAGAGGGAAGCCTGCGCGAGGTCAATCCCAACATCATCGAAGCCGCGCTCAGCATGGGCGCAACGCCGTTACAGATCATAACCAAGGTAATGATACCGGAAAGTGTTCCGTCCCTCATATCAAATGCCGCCATCGCCATAACGACCATTCTCGGATACACAGCGATGAGCGGCGCGATAGGCGGCGGCGGACTCGGTAATATAGCCATAATGATAGGCTACAACCGCTATAATTACCCCGTGATAATTCTGACGGTAGTACTGCTGATTGTAATGGTGCAGATATTCCAAAGTCTCGGAACATTTTTGTCCCGCCGTTCGGATAAACGGCTGAAATAAAGGTGCTGTTGATCGTTTTTGCCCGCAATATCCTTGTTTTTCGTTTTTATTGGCGGCAATAAACCGCCGAAATAAATATAAAATGGGCGTTGAAAAACTCAAATTGAGTTTTTCAACGCCCATTTTTATATTATACTTTTCTCAGCTTGGCGTAGCTTCCCATAAGCTTTTTGGTTCCCACGCGGTCAAAAACGACCTCGTACAGCCTGTCGGCTCCCATAACCTTAGCAGATATGATCTCCCCCTTGCCAAATACCGGGTGCAGTACTCTGGTACCCGGCTCAAAAATCTCTCCGGTCGCACGCTTGGGAGCGGCAGTCTGATTGACCGTGAGTTTATCACGCGACATCGATGATGCACGCGGACGCGCCGAGGGCGTCCGCATCTGACGTGACGAATAAGTTACATTGCCCTCTTCATCAAACGACGCTCTGAACGGCACTCGCCCGTCCGGGGCGTTGTTCTTTTCGTATTCTTCCTCTTCGTTGATATACTCTGCAGGAATATCCTCGATAAAGCGCGACGGTGCGTTGAACTGCGTTCTGCCGTACATAGTGCGCGTTTTGGCGCGCAGTATGTAAAGCTCTTTCTTTGCGCGCGTTATGGCAACATAAGCAAGCCTGCGCTCCTCTTCAAGCTCATCGGGATCCATTATCGCCTGGGACGACGGGAATATTCCCTCCTCCATACCGGGTATAAGCACTATCGGAAATTCAAGTCCCTTGGCGGAGTGTATCGTCATAAGCACGACCGCATCGGCGCTCTCATCAAACCTGTCCACATCAGCTACAAGCGCATTTTCCTCAAGGAATCCGGTAAGTGTCGGCTCTTCGGTCGATTTCATGTATTCAATGATACCGGATATGAATTCGTTAACGTTGTCAACGCGGTCGGATTCCTCCTTACCCGCATCGATAAGCATCTGCATATATCCGGTCTTGTCAAGCACCTGACGCACGAACGCGTCAAGCGGGCACCCGGAAGCAAGGATATCGGTCAGTTCATTGATCGTTGACGCAAAAGCTTCAAGCATCGACGCGGCACGGAGCAATGCCGTATACGATGATGCGTGCTCCATGACTTCAAACATCGATATGCCTTTTTCATTTGCAATATTCTCGACCGCCTCAAGCGTCTTGGCGCCTATTTTGCGGCGTGGCTCATTGATTATACGTAAAAGCCGTTCGCGGTCCGCATGGTTATTTATGACCTGCAGATATGCGACCGTATCGCGTATTTCTTTGCGGTCCGAAAAACGCAGCCCGCCGTATATACGATACGGGATCCCGCTTTTGGCAAAGGTGCGTTCAATACTGCTCGCCTGCGCATTCACGCGGTAAAGGACCGCAAAATCACGGTATGTATATTTATCGGTCGCGATATGCTTCAGGATAATATCAGCCACTGCACGCGACTCGGCAATCTGATCCTCTGCCGTGCGGTACGAAATAAGTGCGCCGGCATCGTTTGAAGTCCACAGCGTTTTGGCGTGTCTCGACTCGTTTTTGGCAATGACGGCATTGGCGGCGTTGAGAATATTTGAGGTAGAACGGTAATTCTGCTCCAGTTTTATCGTTTTTGCATCAGGATAATGGCGGTCGAAGGAAAGAATATTTTCGATCGTAGCACCGCGGAAACGATAAATGCTCTGATCGTCATCTCCGACAACCATGATATTACGCCACTCTGAAGCAAACAGCGAACAAAGCTCAAACTGTGCCAGATTGGTATCCTGGTACTCATCAACACAAACATACCTGAATTTATGTGCGTAATACTGTCTTATGTCCTCATTTTCACGCAGAAGTATCACCGTTTGCATGATAATGTCGTCAAAATCCATTGCATTGGAGCTTTTCAGCATTGACTGATAAACACTGTATACCTTTGCAAATTCGCGCTCACGATACCCGCCACCGTTCTCAAGAGCATAGGCATCCGGAGTCAGCAGCTTCTCCTTTGCGCGGCTGATAACGCCTGCCACCGTTTTCGGCGGAAACTGCTTGTCATCGACATTTGCACTTTTCATCGCCTTTGACAGCGCCTTTTTCTGGTCGTCGGTATCATATATGGTCACCTGCCCCGTATAGCCTATACGGTCCGCATGCTTGCGTATTATACGCATGCAA
>CAUABN010000175.1:0-3879 GCA_958427275.1 uncultured Anaerotruncus sp. | reverse complement strand
GCAGGCAATCGGGTGTGGTGCGCAGGTTGAGCAGACCGCGGCGCTCTGCCTCGGCGATCCATGCATCGTCGTATCCGTTGCCGTTGAAGATTATTCTCTTGTGCTCGCGGATAACGCGGCGGATAAGATCGTGCAGTGCCGCGGGGAAGTCGGCAGCGCCCTCAAGCTCGTCGGCATAAATGCGGAGCGATTCGGCGACCGTGGTGTTTAGCATAATGTTGGCGGTGGCTATCGACGCCGAGGAGCCGAGCATGCGGAATTCGAATTTGTTGCCGGTGAAGGCGAAGGGGGAGGTGCGGTTGCGGTCGGTTGTGTCGCGCGGGAGCTTGGGAAGAACATGAACGCCCAGTTTGAGCGGCGCAGATTCCGTGCCGTTGTAGCAGGTGTCATTTTCTATCGAGTCAAGTATGGCGTTCAGCTCGTCGCCAAGGAACATCGAAACCACAGCGGGCGGCGCCTCGTTGGCGCCGAGACGGTGATCGTTTCCTGCGGACGCGACAGAAAGGCGGAGCAGATCCTGGTAATCGTCAACAGCCTGTATGACAGCGCAGAGGAAGAGCAGGAACTGAGCGTTTTCGTGCGGAGTGTCGCCGGGGGCGAGCAGATTCACTCCGGTGTTGGTCTGTATCGACCAGTTGTTGTGCTTGCCCGAGCCGTTTACGCCGGCAAAGGGCTTTTCATGAAGCAGGCAGACAAGCCTGTGCTTTTTGGCTATGCTCTGCATAAGCTCCATCGTGAGCTGGTTGTGGTCGGTCGCAATATTTGTGGTGGTGAATATGGGGGCGAGTTCATGCTGTGCGGGCGCAACTTCGTTGTGCTCGGTTTTTGCCAGCACGCCAAGGTGCCACAGCTCCTGGTTGAGATCCTCCATAAACTCGCTCACGCGCGGCTTTATGGAACCGAAATAGTGGTCGTCAAGCTCCTGCCCCTTGGGCGGCTTGGCGCCGAAAAGAGTTCTGCCGGTGAAAATAAGGTCGCGGCGGCGATCGAACATGTCCTTGTCAATAAGGAAGTATTCCTGCTCGGGACCTACCGTGGTTTTTACCGATGTCACATCCGAGTTGCCGAAAAGATGCAAAACGCGCATAGCCTGGCGGTTCAGTGCTTCCATCGAGCGGAGCAGAGGCGTTTTTTTGTCAAGCGCTTCGCCGCCGTAAGAGCAGAAGGCTGTGGGGATGTAAAGGGTCTTGCCCTTTACGAATGCGTAAGAGGTGGGGTCCCATGCGGTGTAGCCGCGTGCCTCAAATGTAGCGCGCAGACCGCCGGAGGGGAAGGAGGAGGCGTCAGGCTCACCCTTGATAAGCTCTTTGCCGGAAAATTCCATGATGACCTTCCCGTTTGCCGTGGGTGTGATAAAAGAGTCGTGCTTCTCGGCTGTTATGCCTGTCATGGGCTGGAACCAGTGAGTGAAATGTGTGGCGCCCTTGGATATCGCCCAGTCCTTCATAGCCGATGCGACCGCGTTGGCTATGCCGAGGTTGAGCGAGCGTCCGTCCTCAATGGTGCGCTTCATTGCTTCGTAGGCATCCTTGGGGAGCCTTGTTTTCATTGCGGCATCGTCAAATACCATGTCGCCGAAATATTCGGGTATGCTTGTCATGTTCTGCCTCCTGTATGGAACAAAAAGTTTATCAAAAAATAAAAAGGGGCAAAGACACCGTTGAACGGCACCTTTGCCTTGAATGGTCGTATTATACTACAAACTTCGGTGTTTGTCAAGTGCTTTTTTGAGAAAAATCAAATTATTTTCACTGCGTTATCCGCCCGGAAGCGCCGCGCGGGTGACGGAAGTATTGACAATAGTTTTTTCATGTTACCTTTCTTTTTTTACTTTGATGTTTGGGCAGATGCGTTCCCGAAGAAAGGAAGATGAGCTTCGGTGCGCTCCCCGGTATTATGGAGCAGTGTTCATTGCGGTGTCTCATGGCTCTCTCCTTTTTTCATATTTTTATCGGATGCTGCACTATTGCGGCACTGTTTGATACGGTGGTATGATCCTTTTCTCCCTTGTGATATTATTTAATCATATGAAAAAAATCCGTCAATACCTCAAAACAATTTTCGAGTATTTGAGACATAAAATACGTTGCGATTTTGTACATTGTATACAAAAAATGCGTGTTTTAAGTTCAAAAAGTGCCGCCCGGAGCCGTTCAGCGCATGGGTGAGCGGAGGTGTAAACCTTCACCGGATGTTAATTTTTCATTAAAGCATTTGCTGTTGACAGGAAAATAATAATGCAGTATAATCATAGCTGAAATTATTCTTACGAACGGAGGCGCACATGAGTATTCACGATGACGCTTCCGCCGCACGGATACCCGTTCTTGTTGCGTCACGCCGCTGTCATTCGGCGGATGCGATAATGAGCTATTTGTCCGAAAACATGGGCATGCTTTTCCCGATAGTCCCTGCCGTCAGCTGCGCCGAGGCGCGGCGGCTGTACGGCTCCTCCGAACTTGCGCCGGAGGCAGGGACGCCCTGCATTGCGGTGATAAATTCTCCGCTTTGCGACGGAGACGGCGTGGCTCTTGCGCGCGAACTTACGGCGCGGGGCGCGATGGTTCTGCTCATCGTTTCGGCGGCTCTCTATTCCGGCGGCGCGCGCGAGGCGGCGCGCGACGGCATTTTTGTACTGCCGCGTCCAGTGGGAGAGTCCGAAATGTGGTCGGTGCTGTGGTTCATGCTGGCGGCATGCCGGCGTCTTTCCGGCGCCGTTGATGAACGCGGGCGCATTGAAGAAAAGCTTGACGAGCTTAAAATAATCGACCGTGCCAAGTGGCTGCTTATCGATTATCTTAAAATGAACGAGGAGCAGGCGCACAGGTATATCGCAAAGCAGGCGATGGACCTGCGCATCACGCGCCTTGAGGCGGCAAAGAATATTCTGAAAACTTACCTCGGCTGACACAAGCCGTGACGAAAGGACAATATATATGAACAATCAAACCATTGTGATCCTCGACTTTGGCGGGCAGTACAAGGAGTTGATAGCCAGACGCATCCGTGAATGCGGCGTGTATTCGGTCATACTTCCTTACGACACCGATGTCGAGGAGGTCGCAGCTCTCAAACCTATTGGGATCATTTTCACCGGCGGACCCAACAGCGTGTACGCTGAGGATTCCCCCAAATGCTCTATGGACATTTTCAAGCTCGGTGTTCCGGTGCTCGGAATATGCTACGGTATGCAGCTTATCTGCCACCTCTTCGGCGGAACTGTTGTCACATGCCATGCCAGCGAATACGGTACGCTTGATGCAAAGGTGGACACATCATCCGATCTTTTCAGACAGCTGTCTCCCGAGCAGCCCGTCCTTATGAGCCATACCGATATGGTTTCCAAGCTGCCCTCGGGTTTCCGCCCTATCGCCTCTACGGCGTTTTGCCCTGTTGCGGCTTTTGAGAACTTCGGCGAAAAGATATTCGGCGTACAGTTTCATCCGGAGGTCGAAAATACCCGTAACGGCAGCAAGATGATAAACAACTTCCTTTATCGCGTATGCGGTGCTGCCGGAGATTATTCTATGGAGGACTACCTCAGCCGCAAGGTCAAGGAAGTAAAGGAAAGAGTGGGCAACAAGAGAGTGCTGCTCGGACTTTCCGGAGGTGTTGACTCGTCTGTCTGCGCGGCGCTGCTTTCGCGCGCGATACCCGGTCAGCTTGTTTGCATTTATGTTGACCACGGATTCATGCGCAAGGGCGAGACCCAGCAGATACGTGATGTGTTTGCGGGACGCGATCTTGACTTTGTTTACGTTGATGCAAAGGACAGATTCATATCCAAGCTCGCGGGCGTTACCGATCCGGAGCAGAAGCGCAAGATAATCGGCGCCGAGTTTGCCCGCACCTTTGAGGACGAGGCGAAAAAGCACGGCT
>CAUABN010000174.1:0-3897 GCA_958427275.1 uncultured Anaerotruncus sp. | reverse complement strand
GAAGAGCGGGATTTATAACCGATCTTTACATTATCATCACACCGTTTTTCGCGACACTGTTTTTCAAGAAAAAGACCAAGCCGTCTGTATTCGTGGGTGCTGTAATAGCGCTTGTGGGAATATATATGCTTTGCGTAAAACCGGGTGAAGGATTCAGCTTCGGCGTCGGCGAAACACTTATACTTCTCGGCTCGTTTTTCTGGGCTTTTCATATCCTCACGATCGACCGCTTCGGAAACAGCATTTATCCGCTCCGTTTTTCCTGCCTGCAATTCATGATAGTTTCAGCCGAAAGTGCTGTATTTGCCGCAATATTCGAACACACCACACTTGCAATGGTTTGGGAAGCGCGATGGGCAATATTCTTCTGCGGCGTGCTTTCCGTGGGCATTGCATATACGCTCCAGACATACGGTCAGCGCCTTTCCGATCCCAGCTATGCTGCGATAATATTCTCTCTTGAGGCTGTTTTTGGCGCAGTGGGAGGTGTAATGTTCGGTCAGGACACCTTTTCTCTTATCGGACTCGGCGGATGCGTGCTTGTATTTATAGGCATAGTTCTCTCACAGCTTGATTTTGGCGGTAAAAAAGAACCCGCCGCAGACTTAAACAAAAAATAATGCCGTAAAAACGAAAAAACAACCTCAGGTTTATTGACACATGTACAAATTAGTGATATAATCACATCATCGACCGACACGGGCGTCGGTTGAAATTTGGCAAAAGGAGGCGATCGTTTTGATTTATTACGGTAATAAGACCGATAGCGGATGCGCTGTCACTGGCAGTCTCCCGGCAAACTCTCGCCCCGAGGTTGCCCGATGACTTTACTCAGAGTATGATCTGAGCTGCGCATCCATCCCCGGAGACTTAAGCTCCGGTTTTGAGGCACCACGGTCTCCCCCTCGCCCGAGAGGGGATCGTGGCTTGCATGAAAAAAGGAGGCGCAAATGCAATTCACCACGGAATTCGGTGACAGACTGGCGTGCTACCGCCGCCGCACCGGGATGACGCAGGACGCTCTTGCCGCAAGGCTCGGCGTTTCGGCTCAGGCGGTATCAAAATGGGAACGCGCTGTTTGCTGTCCCGACATCTCACTTCTGCCCGCTCTTGCGGACACATTCGGCATCAGTATAGACCTCCTGTTCGGAAGGTCGGCCTGAAGCCATAAGCGCTGCTTCGTTCAATTGAACGAAGCAGCGCTTTAAGTATACCCGTACGTTGCTTTTAAGGGGTCTGTAAAAACGATGTAGCATCCGACACAGACGGGGTGTTAAAAGCTCAGAGTGAGCTTTTAACACCCCGTGATTCTTTATCAATACTTGCCCGTAGGCGTTATTGCCTCACCGGTCATAACACGCGCGGCATCGGCAATGATCTTGTCAACGAACGAGCGTGTAACGTAAAACTCAGTGCTGTCCCCGACCTGTATCAGCGAGCGGCGCTCGGTGTACGCATAGAAGGTGTACTCAAACTTAGGTCTCTTTTCAAATGAAGTAAGGACGGTAAGCTTGGCCTGTGCCTTTGTCGGGTCGGCAGTATACTTTGCGATCTGCTCATCGGTAAGTCCGCTGTCTCCGTCATGGGCATCACCGGCAATAGAAGCGTAAAGCAGCGACTGGAAGAACTTCCGGAAGTTTGCCATGCCGCAACGGAGGTATGTCTTCCCCACTCCGTCCGGAGTCGTTACCGTTATCGTGTTGGCGGAAACCTCGACCTTATTGCCGGTCTTGGCATCCGTAACACTGCCTACAAGCACCACGACCTCTTCGCCGCGGCTGTTGGTCTCATACTTGCCGCCGCGTATACTTGCCTTGTTGCCCTCCGAATCGACCGCCTTAACGGTCTTTTCGTCTATCGTCCATGTAAATCCTTTGGCATCCGTTACAGTAATGCTCGATATTGATTCCATCACAGTCCCGTCGGGCGCCACGGCACGTATCTTCATCTTGTCGGATGTTATGGTGCCTTCCTTCTGCGCCTTTGTTGAGGGGTTGGGGTTGGTCACAGAATCACTCTCGGAGTTGTCAAGATAGAAGTGATATGTGCCTGCGGGCGTCTCAAGCATTATCTCGGTCGCCCATGCAAGGTTCATCGAAAAGTAAGACGAATTGACCCAATCGACCAACCGATAATCAAGGAACAAGAGCTGGGTGCGGCTGACCTCGACCACCATGTCATAAAGCGCCGACGTCATGTAATATGTTCCGCGGTCGGTCATTTTGCTGACAAGTATCGTATGCTCTATCGGCTCCTCTGCATTGCCGCTGCTGTCGGTAGGAGTATATTCAAAATAAATAACATACTCGGGGTCGTAAAGTCCCAACTCCTTCATGTCGTCATCGTTAGGACCGAGTTTGGTCACGTTCAGAAAGCTCATACTGTAAAACGCCTGCAGCGCCGCGCCGGCGGAGTCGGCATCAATGTCATACTGATCCGGATAGTTCATTACATATGCGGTGTTGGCATAGAATGTTCCGGTACGTGAATCAAGATCCCAGTACGAAAAGCTGATTATGGGCATAACACTTGAGCTTTCGGGATCCTCAACATTCGAAAGCTCATGACCGTTGAATATCGAAAAGTTCTTCACGTTGAAGTAGTTGTTCATAGTCATGGGATAGCAGACCGAGGGAGTCACGAAGGTCTCTATCGGAAGTTCGAAAACGCTGTCAACACTCTCGGTCAAGGTGGACTGACCGTAAACGCTGATAAGAGAAGCATCGACGCTGTAATTCATTATATACACAGCATCGCGTCCGCTGTAACGCACGTAATAACCTGCGCCGGACGGGATCATGTCCCCGACAAAAACCGTGTGCATATTGTTTGAGGTATCGACAAGACGGTACCATGACGGAGAATAATCATATTCATTGCCGTCGGCATCAGTGCGTTTCTGATCGTCAAGTCCGTACTCGGTGTACTTACCGTTGGCATCCTTTATCGGATCCTTAACCTTTTCCATGGTAAGCGGGTAACCGCAGGAGACAGCCAGCTGGGAAAGGAGCGCCTTGTCATAAGGCGTGCCTTCATATCCTTTTATCTGAAATGCATCATCGGAATCGCGGTAGAAGGTGTAGTCATTGGCGGACGTATGCACCTGAATCGACTGTATGCTGGACTGCTGAGTGTGACGGAACATAAGTATGCGCCTGGATGTTCCGAGATCCTCGCCGTCTTCGGTATCCACAACGGCGATGGTCGTGCATGCTCCGGTTTCCTTGTTGACTTCAACAAGAGTGCCGAGAGTAGTGCTGAAATAGCCGTCTTTAGTAGTCTCAAGCGTATAACCGTCTTTGTCGCAAAGCACATACGATCCTCCCTTTTCCTTGACATAGTATTTCAGTCCGTCAAGGTCGGTGTATATGATCCTGTTGACATAATAGGTCGCAACGCCAAGTCCTACGCCGAGCAATATCACACATACAAGCAGCACCGCGACAAGGCGCTGCTGTGTTTTTAATATCGAACGGCGGCGACGGCCGGTTGCAGGGGAGCTTTTTTCTTCTATTATATTCCGATTCATGCGTATTTTCTCCTGACGAGAACGAAGATACCGATGCCGAACACGATAACGGGAGGCAGCACGGTGAGCAGAACGGTGTAGCGATTGGCCTCGGCGGTCGTCAGACTTTCGATTTTCGTTGAAACAAACATCTTACTTTCAAGTCCCACGGGCACGAACTCCTTGCCCATGGCGCGCATCGCACTGAGCATAACGTCGGAGTTGCCGTATACATTTGACTGAAGCAGGCTCGTACCGAGGAATCCGGTGGAGCCGCATGCAAGCACATAAGAATAGTCTGCATCCGTGTTGTTGACCATGCGTGTCTCGCGTGTAACTGTCATCAGCTTGTAAGGATCAGCCTCGGTGGCAGTCCCTATCTCACGTCC
>CAUABN010000173.1:0-3927 GCA_958427275.1 uncultured Anaerotruncus sp. | reverse complement strand
GGTGGCTGCGGCGATATTCATGTGGCTCTGCCGCTGAGCGGCATCCGGTATCAACGGAGGTAACTGTCATGTCCTGCGGGCTTTACGACGTCTGGCTATCACTGCATATGCACCCCGGCAATTCCGCTCACCGCGAGCTGTTCGGGATATTCGGCGATGCTTACGATGTTTACCGTGCGGATCCTGCGGCGTATGAAGCGGCGGGACTTTCCGAGCGCCTTTGCGCCGCGCTGAGTGATAAAAGCCTTGAAAGAGCGGGCGCCGTAATGGATTACTGCACGCGCACAGACGTAGCGCTTGCCACCGAGGGATGTCCGGGGTATCCGGCAAGACTTGCCGATATCGCCGATGCGCCGTATCTGCTGTATATCCGGGGCAGAGTCCCCGATATCGATTCACTGGTCAGCATATCTGTGGTCGGAACGCGTTCGATGAGCGAATACGGAATGCGCACGGCGTATAAAATATCATATGAACTCAGCGCTGCGGGTGCGGTCATAATAAGCGGCATGGCACTCGGTATCGACAGCGTTGCGGCATGCGCCGCGCTCGATGCCGACGGCAGGACGGTAGCCGTTCTCGGATGCGGTATCGATATGGTCTATCCGTCACAGCATAAAAGGCTGCGCGATGCTATTGCGGCGAACGGTGCGGTCATAAGCGAATTTCCTCCCGGCACGCGCCCGGACGGCAGGAATTTTCCGCCTCGCAACCGTATAATAAGCGGGCTCGGACTCGGCACGCTCGTCGTTGAAGCCGATGCGCAGTCCGGCGCGCTGATAACGGCGCGCACCGCGCTGGTGCAGGGCAGAGATATATTCGCTGTTCCCGGAAATATAGGTGCGGCAAATTCGGGCGGAACGAATACGCTCATACGCGACGGCGCCAATATGGTCCTTTCCGCGCGTGACATCATAAAGGTTTACGAGTTCCCGTGGCGCGACGCGATGGATCTTACCGCGTTTTCGGGAGCCGAGCGGATATCAGACTATTCCGGCGGACTTTACGAGCGGTACGGCGTATCTACATGCGAGCCGAAGCGTGAAAAGCAGGAGGCTCCACAGCGGCATAAAGAGGAAAAGCAGCCGACACTACGCATAACCTACCCGCGCGACAGACGAAAGGACGACGGCAATGATAAAAGCGCAATGCCTGCGGCGGCGAAGGACGCCTCGGCGGGGCTTGAGGGAAAGCTGCGCGAGGTGTATGAGGCGATGTCGCCGTGCGAGAAGGTCTCGATCTACAGGCTGATGCGTTCCGGTTTTAACATGGGCGAGCTGATGTCCGCGCTGTCACAGCTTGAGATACGCGGACTCGTGTCGTCGGTCCCCGGTGGTCTTTACCTCAGAAAATAAGATATAAAACGGAAAACAAGCGGCGCCGTAAGACGCCGGGATGATAAACTGAAAACGGTAAAACGTTTGATCAAAACAAGAAAGGTTATATATCCTGATGGCAAATCTTGTTATAATAGAGTCGCCGTTCAAGGCAACGGCGATAAAGAGCTATCTCGGCTCGGGCTATAAGGTGGTGGCATCCAACGGTCATATACGCGACCTGCCCAAAAGCACCTTCGGCATCGATATCGAGAACAACTTTGAGCCGCACTATATCAATATCCGCGGCAGAGCAGACATAATAAACGAGATCAAAAAGGACGCAAAAGCCGCGAACAAGGTCTATTTTGCGACCGACCCCGATCGCGAGGGCGAAGCGATATCATGGCATCTTGCCACGGCGCTCGGCATACCGGTCGAGAACACACTGCGTGTGACATTCAACTCAATCACCAAGAACGCCGTCAAGGAAGGAATAAAAAATCCGCGTTCCATCGATATGAATATAGTGAACGCGCAGCAGTCGCGCCGTCTGCTTGACCGCATAGTGGGCTATAAGCTCAGTCCGCTGCTCTGGAAAAAGGTTCAGCACGGGCTGTCGGCAGGACGCGTGCAGTCTGTGGCAACGAGAATAATCGTTGAGCGCGAGGAGGAGATACGCGCCTTTGTGCCGGTCGAATACTGGACTGTCGGCGCTACCGTTTCTGACGGTAAGGTCAGCTTCCCGGTGAAATTCTGGGGAAATGCCGAGGGCAAGGTCGAGCTTCACTGCGAGGATGATGCCAGGCGCGTTACCGACGCGGTGGAGGGCGCGCCCTTTACCGTAAAAAGCGTAAAGCGCGGAACGAAGGTCAAAACTCCCGCGCCGCCCTTTATCACATCCACGCTCCAGCAGGAAGCGTCGCGCAAGCTCGGCTTCCAGGCGTCGCGCACGATGAAAACGGCGCAGGAGCTTTACGAGGGAATAAACCTTGGCGCGGAGCTGGGCGGCACTCAGGGTCTTATCACCTACATGAGAACCGACTCGCAGCGAGTTGCGGAGGAAGCGCAGACTGCGGCAAGAGCGCTTATCGTCGATAAGTACGGCAGTGAATACTGCCCCGCATCTCCGCGCAACTACAAGACCAACAAATCGGCGCAGGATGCGCACGAAGCTATACGTCCCGCAAAGGTCGAGCTTCTGCCGTCCGATGTACGCGGACATCTGACGCCCGACCAGTATAAGCTCTACAAGCTCATATGGGAAAGATTCGTATCGAGCCAGATGGAATCCGCAAGGCTCGACACGCTTTCGGTCGATCTTGAAAACAACGGCTGGATATTCCGCACCGGCGGCTACACGGTCGCCTTCCCGGGCTATATGGCTGTGTACGAGGAATCCACCGACGACAGCAAAAAGGGTGATGACGACGATAAGGACCCGCGTATCCCCGCGCTGAAGGAAGGACAGACGCTGAATACCGGTGAGGTGACGGCGCAGAAGCACTTTACCGAGGCGCCGCCGAGATACAACGATGCAACACTTGTAAAATTCCTTGAGGAAAAGGGAATAGGCAGACCGAGTACGTTTGCCACAATTATTTCAACGATAATATCGCGCGGATACGTGAACCGCGAGGGCAAGGCGCTCGTGCCGACACAGCTCGGTGAGATCACAACGGCGCTTATGAAGGAGAGCTTTGCGGATATAGTGGATTACAGGTTCACGGCGAATATCGAAAACGAGCTTGACGCAGTTGAGCGCGGCGATACGACGATGCAGGAGGTCCTGTCATCCTTCTGGAGCGGATTCTCGCGCGAGCTTGAGGCGGCTGAGACAAAGCTGAAAAATGAAAAGCTGGTCGTTGAGCCTGAGCTCACCGACATAAAATGCGAAAAGTGCGGCGCTACGATGGTGGTGCGCAACGGCAAGTTCGGCAAGTTTGCGGCATGCCCGAATTATCCGAACTGCAAAAACACCAAGCCGCTCAATCCCGACGGCACTCTGAAGACCGAGCAGGCGGCAAAGCCGGAGCCTGTCCCCGGCATGAAGTGCGAACTTTGCGGCGGACCGATGGTCCTTCGCCGCGGCAGATACGGCAGCTTCTACGCATGTGCGAATTACCCCACGTGCAAGTTCAATAAAAAGATAGAACACGAGCTTGAGGGTGTCAAATGCCCCAAGTGCGGCGGACGGGTGCTTATAAAATACGGCAGAAACAAAACGGTTTTTTACAGCTGCGAGAACTATCCCAAGTGCGATTTTTCAACATGGGATGTCCCCCTGCCCGAAAAATGCCCGGAGTGCGGCGGAATGCTCTTCCGCAAGAAGGGCAGAAGCGGCGGGATTGTCTGCCATACCGAGGGGTGCGGATACCGCAGGGAGGCTGATGCCGAAAACGGAGCCGCCGACAGCAAGGAGAAGCCTAAGACCGCACGCAAGCCGCGCGTGACGAAGACTCCCAAGTCCCCGGTGAGAGGCGGCGGAAAGGGCGCGGACGATACGCCCGAGCTTCCCGAGGGCTTTGAGGACGACCGTCCGCCTATCCCCGGCGATGACGATGCGCCGTTCTGAGGCACCATACAGAGGTTTTAAAATGGATCACATAAA
>CAUABN010000172.1:0-3958 GCA_958427275.1 uncultured Anaerotruncus sp. | reverse complement strand
AAGCTCACCTATGTTGAAGGTGAAAAATTCGACACCACCGGAATGGTGATACTTGCCGTATACAACGACGGAACGAGCGCTCAGATAACGACCTATACCTGCAGCCCGTCCGAGGCGCTCACTATCGCCACGGATAATGCAGAGGAAACGATAAGCATAACCATCTCTTACGTTGACTGCATCGCAACACAAAACATTACCGTAAAACAGCGTGAAATAACCGGCATCGAGGTCGCGCAAAATCCCGCCAAGCTGGAATATTCACCGGGTGAGAAATTTGACCCCACCGGACTTATGCTGAAGGTCACCTACGCCAACGGCGAATCGGCTCTTATCGAAAATGCCGCCTCGCTCGTGACGTTCACTCCCGACGGTGAGCTGACACTCGGAGTGAGCAGTGTAACGCTCACCTTCCGCGGCAAAACACTGATGCTTCCGATAAACGTGCGCGAGATCATAGACATTCCCGTGACAAGCACCGATGTCACCGAGCCGCCCTCACCCGTGACCTCCGACGACACGACCGCTCCCACCTCCCAGCCCGATGTAACGACCGCCGCCCCCGGACATATTACAACGCCCTCCGGATTCGATACGATAATGGTAGTCTGGATAGCAATAATAGCAGTAATCGTTATACTGCTCGTAGTGCTTATTCTCTACTACAAACGCAATTTCACCTAATACAATCATAAAGAAGTGGCTGTTAAAAGCATCAAGCTTTTAACAGCCACCTTTTTTCTATCCGGTACGCCGGATCAGTTACCGTATGTATCGATGAGATAACGCCCCGTTTCATATATGAAGCGGACGGCGGCGGGCTTGAGCGCCTCGGGCATACGCTTGCAGACGGCAAGTTCAAAATTGAAATCCCCGGCGTAGCCGATATCTTTGAGCGCAGTTACGGCGTCCTTCCAGTCCACCGTACCGAAGAAAGGTATAGTGTGCAGGTCGGTCTGACCGATATTGTCGTCAACATGAGTCGCCTTGAGGCGTGCGCCGAGCTTGGCAAGCTCGCGGCTTTGCGGCTTCAGCGACACACGGTTTGCATGACCGAAATCCCAGCACGCTCCGACGTAAGGCGAGCCGAATGAATCGATAAGCTCGCAAAGCTCGTATGCATTGCAGCCGAAGCGGCGATACATAGCGTTGCCGACGGCGGAATCAGCCATGTTTTCAAATGCGATCCCGACGCCGAGAGCCGTGGCGCGCTCCACATATTTATCGTATATCTCGTGGTTATACGCAATGCTGCGAGCCACGTCGCAGGGATCGTCAAAATCTGTGACCGGGTGAGCAACAGCCCATTTCACGCCGAGCATTCCGCTTATTTCGATGCAGCGCTTGGTCATTTCAATAAAATAATCATTCTTTTCGCAGCCGTCGTCAGTCTTTGCAAGCCCCTGCTTGTTTCTGGAATACGGAATATGAGACTGCGAGAAGGTAACGCCCAGCTTTGACGCCTCATTACCTATGCGGTCAACGATAAACTGCCAGCGGTCTCCGTTAAGCTCGGTCTCGCGGCGCTGTATGGGACACATACAGAAATCCATGACATCAAAGCCGATCTCATGCGTTTTTCTGACCGATTCAAGATATGCCTCGTCACCGTTGGCGGCGTGGTTGTAAAAAAGATTAGTCATTGTTGAGAGTTTCATTTTTGTTCTCCGTTATCCTTGGATATATTCAGCTTTTCCTGCCGCATACGTGCGGCTGTAAGTGTGTTCTTCATAAGCATTGCTACCGTCATGGGACCTACGCCGCCGGGGACCGGGGTGATATACCCCGCAACAGGCTCAACGGAAGCAAAATCAACGTCGCCGCACAGCTTGCCCTCGGCATTGCGGTTCATTCCGACGTCGATGACAGCCGCTTCGGGCTTAACCATGTCTTTGGTGATAAGTCCGGCTTTTCCCACGGCGCATACAAGTATATCCGCGCGGCGCGTGTGCGCGGCAAGATCGTGCGTTTTACTGTGGCAGACCGTCACCGTTCCGTCGGCGGCGATAAGGAGAGCCGCCATAGGTCTGCCTACGATGTTGGAGCGCCCCACCACAACGCATTCCCTGCCCGCCGCCTGTATGCCGTAGGCGTGCAGAAGCTCCATGATGCCCGCGGGCGTACACGGAAGGATGGCGTCATCCGTAAAGCACAGATGCCCCGCGTCAAGCCTGCCGAACGCATCCACATCCTTTTCCGACGACACTGCGGCAACAGCCGCCACCTCATCAAGACCGCGCGGAAGCGGCAGTTGCAGAAGCAGACCGTCCACCGCCGTGTCGGAATTGCGCTTTTCTATTTCCTCGATGAGCGCATCCTGAGTGATATCTGCGGGAAGTATGCAGCACTCGGAGGAAAAGCCCACGTCGTCGCACGCACGCATTTTGTTGCGCACATAAACTGCCGATGCAGGGTCGTCTCCGACGCGAACCACCGACAGGCAGGGCTTTCTGCCATACTTTTTTTCAAATTCCGCGCTGCCTGCCGCAACGCGGGCGCGCACCTCCGCCGCGACCCTTTTACCGTCAATGATAATTGCCATATCGTCCTCTCACACAGCAAGGCGGGACTGCCGCAGCTGTCGGAGCAAAATTCCGCATCCGCCTCAGCCTCGCCTTTATCTGTCAGTTTTTATCTTTATTTTCGTCGTTCACCGACTCGTTATCGTCCTTTTTTTCCGACGTATCCTTTTCGCTGTCGATAAGCGCGGAATACGAGCTTGCCGGCGCGTCGGATATATTATTTTCAGTCGGAGCCGCAGCGCCTGTATACACGGGACGCGTCCCTGCCCTGACCGCTCTGACGCGGAATATGACCGTCAGCGCAAGCCCCGCAATAAAGCAGGCGGCGCCCACGAGCTGCGACACACGCAGTCCGCCGAAACCGTAAAGACTGTCGGTGCGCAGTCCCTCAATAAACATTCTGCCGAAGCCGTACCATGTGATATACCACAGGAAGACCTCACCGTCAAATCTCTTTTTCTTATAAAGCGCGTTTATGATGAGGAATCCGATAAGGTTCCAGAGCGATTCATAGAAAAACGTAGGGTGAGCCGTGACCGAGTAGAACCAGTTCTCCTGCTTGACCTCCATGCGGAAGCGGTAAAGGACGCTCCCCTCGGCAGGCGCTCTGCCGAATGCCTCGCCGTTGAAAAAGTTGCCCCATCTGCCGAGAATCTGCCCTATCATAACGCCGGGTGCGATCATATCAAAGCATTTCTGCCATTTGAGCTTTTTGACCTTGCTTACGACAAGCACCGCAAGCGCGCCGCCGATTATAGCGCCGTAAATGGCGATGCCGCCGTTCCATATCGCAATATAGTCGATAAACGACTTGTAATTGTCGCCGTTACCGTTTCCGATGATATCAAACAGCACATAGTAGAGCCTTGCCCCGATCATTGCGGTTATAACGGCATAGATGGCTATGTCAAGAAGGTCGTCAAGTATAATGCCCTCCTGCTTTGCCCTGTACCATGCGTAGAAGAACGCAAGGACGATGCCGAGTGTTATGACGATCCCATACCAGCGCACCTCGATACCGCCGAGAATGGGAATGGTAAACGCTACTTTGTTGAAGGAAAACGGCTCGATCCCAAGCCCCGGAAACGCGATTGTGACCATGATGTAACCACTCCTTATAAATCATTTATAATATGATGTCAGCCGTCTGTGAGGCTTCCCTTTCCCGACAGCGGAATCGCATCGCCGAGATAGGTAGGCTCCGGCTTGAGCTGTGCCGTAAAGAAGTCCTTGAAGCGCGCCACACTCTCACGCAGATCGCGGTACGACTGACCGCGGTACGCGTACCTGTCGGCGCTTACGCCGTATGCGTCAAGCCCCAATTTACGCGCCACATAAAGCGCACGGTAAAGATGATATTCCTGAGTTACGATAAGAATGCGTTTCGCGCCGACTATTTCCTTGGCGCGGTAAATGCTTTCATACGTGGAAAATCC
>CAUABN010000171.1:0-3979 GCA_958427275.1 uncultured Anaerotruncus sp. | reverse complement strand
GGCAGACCTTAACGGGGCTGTAAAAACTCAAAACGAGTTTTTACAGCCCCGTTGATTTACGACAGCAGCATTCTGTCGTTTGCGAATTCACCGTTGCTTGCTTTTTCAAACAGCGCAAGCAGGTCGGACACCTTAAGGTTTTTCTTATCCTCCCCCGAGATATCATATATGACCTTTCCGTCATACATCATTATAAGTCTGTTTCCGAGGCGGATCGCATCCTTCATATTGTGCGTTATCATAAGAGTCGTGATATTGCCGTCGCGCACAAGTTCATCGGTCAGCTTCAACACTTTTGATGCCGTCTGGGGATCCAACGCCGCGGTATGCTCATCAAGCAGAAGTATTTTAGGGTGGTTCATTGTAGCCATCAGGAGCGTCAATGCCTGACGCTGACCGCCGGACAGCAGACCCACCTTTGCGGTGAGCCGGTCCTCAAGACCGAGGTCGAGCATTTTGACAAGCTCGCGGTAATGCTCCTTTTCTTTTTTTGATATGCCGTTCATGAGTGTCCTGCGTTTTCCGCGCCTTGACGCAAGAGCCAGGTTTTCTTCTATCTGCATATCCGCCGCAGTACCTGTCATGGGGTCCTGGAAGACACGCCCGAGGTATTTTGCGCGCTTGTGCTCGGGAAGCCGCGTGACATCAACTCCGTCAATGATTATCGAGCCGCAGTCGGCAGGGAAGACACCTGTTATCAGATTTAGTATGGTCGATTTTCCGGCGCCGTTGCCGCCTATAACGGTAACAAAATCACCCGCATTGAGTGTGAGATCGACTCCCCTCAATGCTTTTTTCTCGTTTATCGTTCCGGCGTTAAAGGTTTTGTGAACGCCCTTTATTTCAAGCATGGGTTTGTTTTCAGACATTTTCGGAGCCGCCTTTCTTTTCGCTGTCGGTAGCTTTTTTATCAGTCTTGCGGCGAATTTTACTCTTCCAATGCGGGATCGCAAGGAACACCGCAACGATAAGCGCGGAGAAGAGTTTGAGGTCGTTGGCGTTGAGACCGAGCTTGAGTACTGCCGCTATTACGATGTAATAAACTATCGCGCCCACGACTGCGGATACAAGGCGGAGTGCAAAGTTTACGAATATTTTTGAGAATATGACCTCACCTATGATCACCGCAGCGAGACCTATGACAATGGCACCGCGCCCCATATTGACATCGGCATTTCCCTGAAACTGCGCCAGAAGCGCTCCGGCAAAGGCAACGATGCCGTTGGAAAGCACAAGTCCTATTATTTTGCGAGAATCGGTGTTTATTCCGTTGGCGCGGGACATAGCCTGGTTGCAGCCGGTCGAACGGATGGAAAAGCCGAGTTCGGTCCCGAAAAACCAGTAAAGAATGCCTATCAGCGCGGCGATTATCAGCGCGCACACAAGGATGGTGCGGGGAAGTACATCGGTCTTTGACGACACAATGAGGCTGTAATTACGCCAGCTTATCGGCAGGTTGGCGCGGCCGGACATTATTCTGAGGTTTATAGAATAGAGACCGAGCTGTGTAAGTATTCCCGCGAGTATTGCCGGTATACCGAAGCGGGTATGAAAAATGCCGGTGACAAATCCTGCGGCGCATCCGGCAAGAAAAGCCGCGAACGTAGCAAGGTATATGTTTACACCGGAGGTCGTCAGAACAACAAGAACCGCCCCGCCGGTGGCAAACGAGCCGTCAACCGTCAGGTCGGAAAGATCAAGTATTTTGAATGTAATGTATAAACCTATTGCCATTATGCCCCAGATCATTCCCTGAGCTATCGGCGACGGCAGTGACTGTATAAATTCGAGCATATCAGTTTCCGTTTCTGTTCATTCATAACAGCGGGCGGCGGTCGCAAAGACCGCACGCCTCGCTTTGTTTTTTTATTGTCCTGTCAATTGTTTGTTATGGCAACATATCCGTCCGGAACGGTTATGCCAAGCTCGCGGCAACGGTCCGCCATGTATTTTTTGGTGAGATCCTTGGAGTATTCGATAGCCATCTTGGCGGGATCGGCTCCGTTTACGAGTATCTCGTATGCCATTTCACCGGCTTTGTAACCGATATCGTAGTAGCTTATCGAAAGCGTTGCGATACCGCATTTTTCGCATATGCCCTGTTCGCCGGCAATAAGCGGGATCTTGGCAGGCTCGAGAACGTTGTTTATCGCGGGACCGTTTGATGCAACGGTGTTATCGGTCGGCGCGAATATCGCATCGCACTCTGCCGCCGCCTGCTGCGTCACGGCAGTAACATCGTTTGTATCAACAAAGGTGAATTCCTTGCATTCAAAGCCGAGAGCCTTCAGTTTTTCCTGCATAACGGTAGACTGGAATTTTGAATTAGGCTCGGAGGAACAGTAGAGAATACCTACCATCTTTGCGTTCGGTACCAGTTCCTTTATCATAGCTGCCTGCTGATCAAGCGGCGCGAGGTCGGCGGTTCCGGTAACGTTGAATCCGGTCGTACCGTTCCAGTCCTTTATATCGAGCGCGGTCGCGTAATCTGTTATCGACGTGGCAACTATCGGGATGGTGTCGGTAGCCTGAGCCGCGGCACCGAGAGCACCCGTGGCGTTTGCCATGATAAGATCGACCTTATCCGAGACGAATTTTGAACATATCGTTGTACAGTTGGTCGCTTCTCCGGAAGCATTCTGCAGGTCAAACCTGACTTTATCGCCCAGCTTGTCCTTAAGCGCTTTCATAAATCCGTTTGTCGCCGCATCAAGCGCATCGTGCTGTGCAAGCTGACAGATACCTACGACATAGGTGTCTTTTTTTTCGGTTTTGCATCCTGTAAAACAAAAAGCCATCAACATCAGCGCAAGTGCCGCCGATATCATTTTTTTCACTGAGGTCTTCATTTTTTACTCCTGAATCGGAAAATTTGTATCATTGCGGGGCAAGCCCCTCAAAGTGACACTATTATACACCGCTTTTTGCAACTTGTCAAGATGAAATTGCATATTCAGGCGTAAAAATAAAGTTATTTCGCGAGTTTTGCAAGTGAACTTGCATTTTTGAATCAAATGTAATCCGAAATATATGGTATTTTGTGCAAGAGAAGGTCATCAAGACGCTCAACGTCTTCGCGCGTACCGGTGATGCGTTCGACCTCGTAAAGGCGTTCGGCCGTCTTATATCCGAGAAGAAGCGTCGTAAGCGATGCTATCGACATTCCGACACTGATGTCCGGCGCATCATCGGTAACACTGCATCTGCCGTTTTTGAAAAGAATATTGATCTTTCGGTTGTTCCACGGCAGCAGTTCATCTGTTATATCAAATCCGACCACTGTCGGCTTTTCGTCCGGCTCGCACGGATATTTGCGGAAAAACTGCTCGATGTCGGTTATTCTGCCCATGCAGTACGGACGTATCATTTCCTTGATATCTCCGTCATCCATTTCAAACGCGATCGGCTCGCTGAAATAAGTGTTGCCTCTTATTTCGTCTATCATCGATTCGTGGGCGCGGATGTATTCCCAAAGTCCGTTATGCGCCTCGCGGTTAAGATAGATCATTTCCTTTATATGCATAACATCTGATTTTATCAGATAAACCATATATCCGCACGCGCCGCCATCCTTATTATAATAGATCGCAACATATGTATCGTCCTCGTCCCAACGCCAGTATTCCTCCCATGCGAGCGAATTTCTGAACAGGCACCCGTGCGTTACGGAGGCAAATTCAGAGTGGAGGCGGTGAAAATCCTCGTTGTCCCAATCAACGCGGCGCACATATCCGTCTACAAGTGATTTCCGCGGAAGCTGGCGGTCCTTGACGACATATGATATCTTGTTGGATACTATCTCCCAGCCGAGACGGTGGTAAAGCGGTATTGAATAGGGGTAGAGGAGCGCAAACGAACGTCCGCTGCTGCGCATATTTGTAAGGCTTTGTATCATCAGCCGCTTCATTATGCCATGACCGGAATATTCCGGATAGGTGCAAACGCTCGTTACAAAGCCGACGGGGAAGACCGCCCCGTA
>CAUABN010000170.1:0-4015 GCA_958427275.1 uncultured Anaerotruncus sp. | reverse complement strand
ATGGGACCGCGGCGATGTTGAAACGCTGAACTCATATTTCGGCTACACCATACAGAACAACCGCGGCAAGCCGACGAATTCCGAATTTATCGCCATGATAGCGGATAACCTCCGGCTGAAATATAAGCTGTATTAAAAAAGGCATTGCTTTCGGGACTGCCGCGCCGGTGCGCGGCAGTCCCGAAAATATATATTCGTGCGGCAGGCGTGTCACTCAGCCCCGACGCGCAGGCGCAGCGATCTTTTTATCCACCCCGCAAGCTCGCTGTCAACGCATCCCGTAGCACGCAGGAAAGCGGCAAACAGCAGCGCGGTAAGTCCCATGTGACATGTGAGTGTGAGCCATGCGGGACAGCCCGCCGGGACCGGCGGCAGAAGCATCAGCAATAATCTTACCGTTGAGGCTGCTCCTATCACCGAAAAGACAGGCGCGAACACCCAGCACATCACGCGAGGCCGCATGGCGCTGACATGCAGAAGCCTTGCTGCGCTGAGAGCAAAATTTATGATCTCACTTATGTAAAGCACCGCAATGTAACCGGAAAGTCCGAAGGCGGGCAAAAGCAGATAAACAAGAAGCGCCGACATTGCGGCATCGGCAATATTCACGTTCATGGTGTACACCTGCTCGCCGAGTCCCTTGAGCATCGAATCGGTAACGGTATCGAGATACATCACAGGCATGAGCGGTCCGAGCAGACGAATGAGCCGCGCCGCCTCGTCCGAGCCGTAAAGCGCAAGCCCCAGCTCGTCGGCAAAGCATATGAGCAGTCCCGCAACGCCGACGCCGAATATTACCGTAAGCCGCCATACGCGCCCCGAAATGTAGCTTATCCTGTGCCGCTGTCCAAGCGACGCGGCGGCGGTGAATTCCGGTATCAGCAGTCCCGTAAAGGAATATATCACAGCATACGGGAACATGACCACCGGCATGACCATCGCATTCAGCAATCCGTACTCGGCGAGCGCCGCGCCGCGCTTCGCGCCGAATTTTTCAAGTCCGGCGGGAATAAGTATATGCTCCACTGTTGTGAGCGCCGAGCGCACATAAGCGCTCAGCGACACGGGGACCGCAGTCATAAGCAGCTTTTTGGTGCTCTCGCGCCCGCCGAGTCGCGATCTGCCCTTCCCTATGTGCCGTCCGAGGTCGGCACGGTACAGGATATATCCGACCGCGCATGAAAGTATCTCGGATATCGCCCCGCCGAGCACGAGCGCGGTACAGCAGTATTCCGCTCCGAGCGGCATAAGGCGGACGAGAAGCGCCGCGACCGAAAAGATCTTTACCGCCTGCTCGCACACCTGCGTAAGCGCGCTCTTCCACACCCGGCGCACAGCCGAAAAATACCCCGCGAGCGCCGACGAGACCGCTATCGCGGGCAGCGATATACCGAGCAGGCGCAGCGGCGTCACCGTGCGTTCATCGCACAAAATGCGAAGCCCGATAAACCTCGCTCCGCATATGAGCAGCACCGCCGCCGCACTGCCGAATGACACAGCATATATCAGCGCGCGCCGCAGTGCGGCACGCGCCGTTCCGCCGCCCTCGCGCTCACCGACGCCGAGCGCCTCGGCGACGGTACGTGTAGTTGCAAGATTGATGCCGGAGGTAGCCAGCGTCAGGGCAAAGCCCCAGACGCCGGTGCAGAGAGAGTAAAGTCCCATTACCTCCGCGCCGACGCGGTTTGATATCCACACGCTGAAGCCGACGCCGACCGTGCGCATCACGATCGCCGACGCCGACATCAGCAAAGAATTATATATGAGCGTTCTTGCGCGGCTCTGTTCTTTTTCCGGCATATCCGAGTCCTCGTAAAAAAAGATTCCGGAATAATTCTATGCCGCGGCGCGTGCGAAAATGAGCTTTATCCTCCGAATATATATACGCGCATAAGATCACAGAGCGGGAACGCCGCAAGACACAGCAAAAACCACAACGCCGAGTATGGCAGGCACACCTGCCCCATGAGCGACAGCGGCAGCCCGCTGTAATCCCATACGCCGAGTCCGAGCCGGATGTTGACTATATACCCGGCTGCAAATTCGTCAGCGGTGACTATCCCCGCTCCCGCAAGCGCGCGCAGTGGCAACGGCAGCGTGCGAAAGCGCGGAGCCGCCTCGGACAGATACATAATATAAAAGCATATCCCTCCGCATACCGCCATCGATATATGCGTATATCCCCGCCATATGACCTCAATGGCGCAATAGACCGTGCCGCCCGCCAAAAGCACAAGAGCGGCGATTGCCGCCCGGCGGCGCACTCTCATGTATTTCATAACATCACCTCAGCAAGGATTTTTGACATTTCGGATGAGTATAATACGAAAAAAAGAGAATTTTTATTGCATGACAGCCGAAAATGCTGTATAATAGACTCAGCAAACTGACTGAAAGGCTGGTATACGGTTATGAATGAAAATACCATCTACACGACCGCGCGTGCGCGTTACGCCGCGCTCGGCGTTGATACCGAGGCGGCGCTTGCGACGCTTATTGCTACCCCCATCTCTATGCACTGCTGGCAGGGCGACGACGTGCGCGGCTTTGAAGGCGCGACTTCTCTTGACGGCGGTATTCAGGCAACGGGAAACTATCCCCATGCGGCGCGCACGCCCGACGAGCTTATGCATGATATAGACAAGGCACTTTCGCTGATCCCCGGCAAGCATCGCATAAACGTGCATGCCTCGTATGCCGTATTCGGCGACGGTGAACGCGCGGACCGCGACGCCCTTCGTCCCGAGCATTTTGCGGCATGGGTGGAATTTGCAAACGAGCGCGGACTCGGGATTGACTTCAACCCCACCTTCTTCTCGCACCCGATGGCAGCCTCGGGGCTTACCCTCTCAAATCCCGATAAAGAGGTGCGCGAGTTCTGGATCCGTCACGGCATAGCCTGCCTGCGCATATCCGAATACTTTGCGCGCGCAACGGGTAAAAAGTGCCTCATGAACATATGGATTCCCGACGGATACAAGGACACTCCCGCAGACCGCCAGGGTCCGCGCCGTCGCTTTGCGGATTCACTCGACCGCATCCTCGGCGCCGGATATGACCGCGGGCTTGTTGACGTATCGCTTGAATCAAAGGTATTCGGGATCGGCGTTGAATCCTACACCGTCGGCTCCGCGGAATTCTGCCTTGAATACAGCGCACACAACGGACTTGTACCGCTTATGGATAACGGGCACTATCACCCCACCGAGGTAGTCAGCGACAAGATACCCTCAATGCTCCTGTTTGCGGACAAGATAGCGCTTCATGTTACGCGCGGTGTGCGTTGGGACAGCGACCATGTGGTCCTTTTCGACGACGAAACACGCGAGATAGCCAAGGAGGTCGTGCGCTGCGGCGCGCTTGACCGCACTTACCTCGCGCTTGACTACTTTGACGCGAGCATAAACCGAATTGCGGCATGGGTCATAGGAATGCGCAACCTCCAGAAGGCGCTGCTTTACGCTATGCTCACTCCGCACGAAGAACTTGCGCGCCTTCAGAACGAAGGGCGCTTTACCGATCTGCTTGCCGCTCATGAAGAGCTGAAGACAATGCCCTTCGGCGCTGTGTGGGAGGAATTCTGCACCCGCGCGGGAGTTGCCGCGGACGGAAGCTGGCTTGACACAGTAAAGCAGTACGAGCGCGACGTGCTGTCGCAGCGCGTCTGACGAAAGCGAGGCAATATATGCTTTATCCGAAAAATAAAAACGAAAAGCTGAGCAGCGAGCTTTTTGCCGCTCCGACCTGCGAATACCGCGGCGCTCCCTTCTGGTCTTGGAACTGCCGTCTTGACCGCGATGAGCTTCTGCGTCAGGCGGGCATACTCGGCGAGATGGGCTTTGGCGGATACCACATGCATGTACGCTCCGGCATGGCGACACCCTACCTCAGCGACGAGTTCATGTCTTTAATACACGCCTGCGTTGACAAAGCCGAGCAAAGCCATATGCTTGCATGGCTTTACGACGAGGACCGCTGGCCCTCGGGCGCGGCGGGCGGCTATGTGACAAAGGAC
>CAUABN010000169.1:0-4023 GCA_958427275.1 uncultured Anaerotruncus sp. | reverse complement strand
AGGTGTTTTTCCCGCATATGAAGGCTCTTCCGTGACGGGTGAGCAACGATAAAAGCGGCGAAGCATCATCTTTACGCCGGCTTCCACTCCGAGAGAGCCTGTTTCAAGATTTATTACACGATTGAGCACATGAGGCTCATGCGACGCCGCGACGGCTGCAAAGCGTTCATCTGCATCCGCTTCATCCAGAGATATCCCGTTTGCATATTCGACTATGCGCTTTTCGCAGAGTCTTGTGATATATCCGCGTGTGTTGTTGTGAGTGGCATTGGGGATCCCCAGGCGGCGCGCCATATCAATGAGCTTGTAGCCGGGAAACGAATGCCCGAGAGACGCGTGATAATGCTCGCTCTTACCTGTAAGATAGAGCTTTCCGTCCTCTCCCAGACGGTAGCAGCCGTATGCTCCCAGCGGAGCCGCAAGCCGATTTTCCGCATGGCGGAAAGCATCGGTCGGCGCCCCATCGTTGGGGTCGGCAACAGGCTTTACGACCTCGTGTCCGACGAACGAGACCAGCTCACTGTTGCGCAGTTGGGCTTCTACGGGATAAAAATCGATCTTTTCGTATGCCAGCGCCTTGGCTTCATCGCGCGTGAGCGTGCCGAAGAAGCATGCGCCTTCTATTATCCCGTTTATGTATTCCCTGCCGGTTATATCGGCAAGAGAAAGAGAAATATTTTTGAACATGTCCGGTTTCCTTTCCTTATAACTAACGTGTGTATCCGGAAATTATTCTGGGATCTCGTCAAGCATAACGCTTCTGCGTTCGCGGTGCGAGACGAGCACTGCAGTCTGAACTCTGTGCGAAAGCACAGTTTCCTCCGGCAATACACAGCCAAACGGAGCCGCTTCCTTCATTCCGGCAACCTCCGCGATGAACGATCCCCACATCTGAAGGATAGCATCCGTAAATCCAAATTCGAATATACCGCCGGTGATCGTCGGGATCATCGGCTTATATCCGACATTGAGACGGCACCATGCCTGCTCGCGACCGACCGCTTCCGTGTACCAGAATGCTCCGGGATCATCGGTGGAAAAGCGTGCGGAATAATCAAGTCCGTCAACCTCGATGCTCCATCGGTTGGTGGCGCCGGGACAAAGGCGTTTGGTCTCAAGATACATCGGGAAATATCCGCCGTTGCCGTCCGGAACGCGACAATCAAGACGAGCGTTGTCCCAGGTAAGGCAGTCAGCATATCCGCCGTGACCGTCCGGACGGCGGGTTATGATCTTACTGAGATTAGCGTAAACGCTTTCGGGTATCCAGCCCATGCGGAACGGAAGGTGCTCGGTATGCAGACCGAGGTCCCCCATACAGCCGTATTCGCCGTTTGTCTCTATGCGGCGTTTCCAGTTGATGGGCTTTTGTGTATCCATATCGCTTGAGTGGCAGAAGGAAGAGCGCACTTCTATCAGCTTGCCGAACTTCCCTTCCGTTATTTTCTTTATCAGCTTTTGCGCCGCAGGATAATAAGGGAATTCGCTTGAGCAGCGAACGATCTTCCCCGGGTGAGCCTTTACAGCATTTACGATCGCACGGTTGGCGGCAAGATCTATGCCGAAAGGCTTTTCACCCATAAGGTGTTTATCTGAATTTATAATTTCGGTGTAAAATTTCTCGTGCAGATTGTGAGGAACGGCACAGTATACCGCTTCTACTTCGGGATCGGCGAGAAGCTCGCCGAGATCCGGAGTCGAGAGATGAACCGATGAAAAATTATCGGTGAACCATGCGCGTGCGCTTTCGTTCAGATCGCATACGGCAACAATCTCGGGACGTGGCAGATCGGTCACAAGGTGGCACCACCTTGCAGCGGCAGAGGCGAACTCCCTTCCCATCAGTCCGCATCCCACAACTCCGAATTTTACGGTTTTACGTTTTTCCATTACTTTATGACCACATTGCTTTCGCCGAAATTCTTTGACTCGGCTTCTATTTCCGACTCGGTCTTGCCTGTTGAAGCGGGAGCTTCATGCGCCAGTATATTCTTTACAACATCCGCAGACACCGGTACCGAGGTGTACGGTATCATGTTCGGTCTTTCCGATGCGGGAAAGGGGGACAGATCGTCCGCCTCCCATGCTATGCGCTCCGATTCCTTTGAAAAGTCGGGGATAGTATATTCGCGTGAACCGTCAAGCACCGAACGCCATCCGAGAATTCCGACCGCCGCCATGGCAGTTGCGCGGTATACATTGAGAAATCCGGGTTTGCCGGCTCTTATCGAATCGAAGAACTGTTCGAGGACCCAATAATCTCCGCCGCCGTGACCGCACGCATCGGCTTTTTCAGCGTCTGCCTGCCACTGCGCCTCGTATGTCACATCATGCTCGGCTCCCTCGGGGATCGACCATTTATTGTACGCAAGGCGTACCATTTTGGACTGTCCGCGCACTGTTTCGCACGCGCCCTCTTCGCAGGAGAGCCGGTACCAGTTACCGTGCGGCGCCATGTAGGATGAACCGTTCACACGGAACAATGCGCCGCCGTCCGTTTCGACAAGCATGACGCCAACGGCGTCAGCGCGCAGACGACCGTATTTTTCAAGCTGTTCATCGCTTGACTTTACCGTTTTACCGATGACCTTTCTCGGCATTTCTCCTGTCATATACATAAGCGGTGCTATGGCATGCGAGCAATAGTAGGTTGCGGGCAGGTAGCGACGCCAATGAAACTGACCGTTTACCGCGGCGCCTGTGTACTGACGCGTTTCGGAGGGGCTCATGGGGTGCACATATTCGCCCTCGGCAAATATGACTTTACCGAGCGTGCCGCCCTCGTAAAGGCGCTTCATTTCAAGAGTGCCGCGTGTGAACGGATAGTTTTCAGCCAGCTGATATATCGCCTTGCTCTTCTCCGCAGCACGGCAGAGAGCAACGCACTCCGCCATGGTCGCCGCTGCTATCGTTTCACTGAAAACATGGATGCCCATTCCGAGTGCACGTATTGCGACCGCTGCATGTTCATTGAAGTAATTGCAGAGTATGATCGCGTCAAAAAGTCCCGAGGTTATAAAATCCTCATAATTATCAAAAACGGCAGTGGTCACGTCGGTCTGATATTCGCAGGCGGAAACGGCGTCGTTGCGGCGCTTTTCCTCCTTATCGCATATCGCGGTGACGCGAACATTGTCTACATACTTAAGACATTTGATGTATGCGCACCCGCGCCGTCCGCCGAACACGCCTACTCTTATTATATTGTTTTCCATCTTACATCCTTTCAGAAAAACTGTTATTTCAGCTCGCTTATCTTTTGATAGAACATATCTATCGATGCATCTATAGCTTTTTTGTTCTGGTTCCACATCGAAGTGAGATTTCCGGAGGTGTAGCCCTTCCATATCGTTGATGTTATCGCAGTATTGAAAAGCTCGCTTATGTCATATCTTATCGAGCCCTTGATTATATCAAGCATCTGGTGAGCATCTGCATCGGTAGCACGGCGGAATTTTATTACTACTTCATAGAAAGCGGGCATCACGGTGCGAGAGGACTGATATGCCCAGTATTCCGTCACGATCCCCAGACGGTCTACATCCAGCGTCTTTGTGTTGGGGATCGCCCAGATGAGCGAGTATTTATCCATCTTGTGATAGTAGCTCGTCTGCTCGGCGTCGTATTTCGGGTTGGGAGCCACGCCGTAGCCCTTTGACATATCCTTGAACTGGTCGGATACGAACATGCCGTTCTGCACAAAGAGGAAGTGGTCGGTCGCGAACAGAGAACGTCCGTAGTTATATATGTTGGCAAATCCGGATGTGTCGGCTCCGCTCGCGCATTTTTTATATGTAAGCGTGGCGGTGCTGTTTTCAAATACCTCGTGGACCTTTTCGACTATGCTGAGCGTTTTTTCACTGTATGCGTTGCTGACTATCGAACCATCCTCGGATTTTTCGGTGTACTTTATTCCGCATCCGACAAGCAGGTGGATTATCGTTCCGTTTCCTTCACCCGTTTCGGCAAGATATCCGTAAACATCCTGACCGTCCCATACACCGTCGCCGTTGTCGGTATTGA
>CAUABN010000168.1:0-4045 GCA_958427275.1 uncultured Anaerotruncus sp. | reverse complement strand
GTCCACCGCAACTGTGGCGGAGGCAAGCTCGGTCTCGCTGCCCACGGTGTACGAGTACACCTTCGTGCGCACCGCGCCGAGCGGGCGCGAAAGGGATATCTCCGGGCGCGAGAACATATTGAACGCCGTGAGCGCGTAGTCCGTCGCCGTCGAAGAAGCGGGAGCGATGCGGAAGATGCCGTCACGCCCGCACCCGAGGATGCATCCCGCTGCCGCCGCGATGTATTGCAGGCAGACGAGGTGGGATGCGACCGGCAGCGGCGCGACGGTCGTGACGGTCTTGAGGCTCTCGTCGAGCGACCAAAACTCCGGGGCTATGCCCGCGTCGGTCAGCACATCCGCCGCAAGACTGTAAAGCGTGGCTCCGGCAGGGCGGTAAACGCCCTTTATGTAGCTGCCCTGCGCCAGCAGACCGCATATGTCGCGCGCGGTGAAGTTGGCGCAAAGTCCGTTTTGCGGCGCGTCCCATTCGGAGAGATAAAACACTCCGCCGGGGATGTATTCGGTGCTGCCTCCGCCGAGGCGCTGCCCGTAGCGCACGGTCATTTTCTGTCGTTCGGTAAGGTATTTTGACATACCGGCATCGTTCGTGGGGTCGAATTTGTCGTCGCGGTTGTCGAGCGAAAAGCTTATCCTGCCCATAGGCGCCTCGGCGCTTATCGGATCGACCGACGCCTCGTAACGGTACGCGGTCAGGTCGCCGCGCGTGTACACGCGGCGTATGCCCACGAATACCGCTTCCATGCGCGCACGGCGGTAGGGAAGGCACCATGAGAGCACCTCTATCACTATGCGGTCGTATGACGATATGTCGAGCAGCACTACCGACCGCACCGAGGTGTTGCCGGTAACGGTCTTTTCGGCGATGGCGGCGCTGCCGTTGTACGCCGTCACACGGAAGGACGAGGCGTATTCGCCGTATACGGTGCTCCATGTGACCGTCACGCCGGGGATGTTCGGCTCATGGACCTCCGAAAAGGTGAGCGTGAGCGCGGGGTACGGCGTGCTGTACGCACCGGAGGCATCCGAGAGCGCCGAGCCGACGAATCCGCCGGGGGCTGCGTCGGACGCCGGTATGACACGGCGCGAGCCGTCAAGTAGCCACAGCCCGTCTTCAAGCGTGGCATACGCCGCGGGAGGCGTCGGGTCGGCTGCAACAGTGTCGGATATGCGCGAGAGCGCGGAAAGCGTACCCGTGGCGGACGGCACGGCATCGCCGTGCGCGTCCGGGTCGGTCACGTCGTAGGATGAAGGCTTCGCCGAGCAGAGCGCCCGCGTGCGCCTCCGCCCATGCCGTTGATACCTGCTGCATGCTCACACCTCCACGAGAGAGAGGCGGCAGTCGGTCCAGCCGAGCACTGCGCCGGTGTCGGGATCGCGCCGCCACAGCCCCGCCGAGCGGTCGCTGACATACATCGTGCGCGTGACGTACCCGCCCGCCGACTGGTCGTAAAAGCGCACCGTGTTGTAAAACGAGCCGCCGGCAGATATTTTGAAGCAGCGGTTTATCGCAGCCCACTGCGCCACGGTGAGGTAGCGCCAGGAAAGCTCCACCTTTGCCACATCGTCGCGCACCACCGAACCTATCACCCTGCCCTCAAGGTTGCGCGCGGAATCGACGATGGTCGCGGTGTTGCCGGAATAGGCGGACGGCTCGGGCAGAGCCACGCCCGCAACGGTAACAAGAGCATCATACGCCATCAAGCACACCTCCCGGATAAATAGTCGCGCCGCGCTCGCGCTGGCGCTTTTCGACGGCGGCGGTGACCTCGCGCCCGTCAAGATAGACTTTTACGTCAAAGCTGCCGCCGTGCGTGCCGCCGGACTCCGCCATAGCCTCGCGCACGCCCTGCTTTATGCCCTCAACTATCTGATCGTTGTTGGCAACGGCGGTCCTGCCGCCGATAGAGCCTACCATCTCGGCTCCCGCCTCGCGCGCGATGAAAAGCTCTCCCGCGTCCGGAAACCCGCCGGAAGCCAGCCGGGGGATGCGCAGCTCGGAAACCGTGGATATGTTTACGCCGGGAATTTTATTTATCAGACCAATCGCACCGTTCAGCATTTTTATGAAACCGTTTATTAATCCTTCGATCCCGATAAATACACCGTTTATTGCCGCCCTGAGCGCATTCGAAACAAAATTCACGATGGCGGTCCCGACTGTTTCGAAAATGCTTACGGCTTTTTCCTTCAGCCAGATTATGCGCTTCCAGATCAACAGAATGACATTTTCATATATCCAGTTCGGCACAGAGGCAAAAAACTCTCCGACCGGAACAAATACATTGCTCCATATCCAATCGGCAACGCCTGAAAAGAAACCGCCCACCGGAACGAATACATTATTCCATATCCAGTCGGCAACACCCGAAAAGAATGCACCTATCGGTACAAACACATTGTTCCATACCCATACTGCAATACCGGACAGGTACTGTCCTGCCTCAGCTATTTTTTCATAAAAAACCTTGGCTGTATCCGCTATAAAGCCTGCTACCGGTTTTATGACGTATGTGCTGAACGCGCTTCCGAGAGCCGCGAATATTTCTGCGATCTTCAAGATCACCTCACGAATCTTGTATATAACAAGTGATATCCTCTCCCGTATTCCTGCAATTATCTCGGAAGTTTGATTGTACAGGTTTGCAAATACCGATGAGACCGCGTTGACAGCCGATGAAAAGAACACTTTTATGGGTGCTATTATATTACCGTATATCCAGTCAGCAATGTTGGAAAAGAACCCCATCACCGGAACAAATACATTGCTCCATATCCAATCGGCAACGCCCGAAAAGAAACCGCTCACCGGAACGAACACATTGTCCCATACCCAGTCCGCGACGCCCGAGAAGAACCCGCCGACAGGTACAAAAATATTGTCCCATATCCATGTACCTATGCCGGCAAGAAATTCCGAGACTTTATCCCAATTTTGGACGATATATATGGTCAGGTCAGTTATCGCACCGACCGCAAGCCCGATAAGAGCACCGATACCTGCTCCGATGGGACCGCCACAGGCTCCGATGATCGCGCCGATACCGGCTCCCGCCAGTGTCGAGCCTGCGGCTGTGAGCGCTGCGGATATCCAGGAGATACCTTCCGAAAGAGAGCTGTAAATGCCGCTGATGAACATCGGCACGCCTCCGGCTATGGCGCCTATCGCTCCGCCGATAATGCCGGACCCGAGCAGCGAGCCGAGCTTTGCACCGCCGGCGGTCACGCCGAGCGCGCCGATAAGCATTTCGGTAAAATTCGTGCCGTTCGCACCGTTTTTGATGATATCGACCATTCCGGCGATCTCTATCGTGAGTCCAAGCGCAGTGAGCGTGAGTCTGTTCACCACCGCAGATGCTTTGTCGAATTTCAGATCAGCCAGCTTGTCCGCCAAAGCCCACCCCTTGGCTGCCGCTCCGATGGAGATCACAACAGTCAGAATGTTTTGCAGCTTTTCAAGTGCGTCATCGGTTGCATCATTATCGATCGGGACCTCTTCGAAACGATAGCCCGACATACCGGGGGCTGTCGCGGAGCCGTGATCGGATATCACATTGAGCTCGTCAAAGCCGAGAACGGAATCGGCGAGTTTTTTATTTGCATCCGCCGCCGTGTCGGTCGCTGCGGCGTATTCCTGCGTTACCTTGACGGCACGCGTCCATGTGTCGGCACCGGAAAGACGTGCCAGCACCTGGTTGACGATGTTCAGCACATTCACAAAGCCGTCCGTCAGACGCTCCACGGCGGGAGCGAGCATATTTATCACAGGTGCCGCAGCCGCACCGAGAGAGGCGCGCAGATACGCTGCCGATGTCGCAACGGTATCAAGCGAAGCGGCAAGCCTGCCGTTTATTGCCTTGCTGTACTGATAGACCATACCGACTCCGTCGCGGAAACCGTTTACGATGAGAGAAATAAGCGCATTCATCGCCCGGTACACCACGCGGCTGGTAAACATTTTAACGATCCCGTCCAGCTTTTTCTTTATGCTGCTGACGAGCGTATCGGATATCTGCTTTACAACGTTGAGCGTACCGGCAGCACT
>CAUABN010000167.1:0-4047 GCA_958427275.1 uncultured Anaerotruncus sp. | reverse complement strand
ATTTTTCGGGTCGTTTGCGCCATTATTTTCATTTTTCCTCTTGTAAAGCGTGCCGAAATGTGGTATATTATATAATGTATAAATTTGCGAAAGGCAGGTTTGATTTTTCATGACCTACAATAAGAAAACCATTGAGGATATCGACGTATCCGGCAAAAAAGTTCTTGTGCGCTGTGACTTCAATGTTCCGCTCAAGGATGGCGTGATTACCTCCGATAAGAGAATCGTCGAGGCAGTTCCCACCATTAAATATCTGCTCTCTCACGGCGCAGCCGTGATCCTCTGCTCCCACATGGGCAAGCCCAAGGGACAGGTCAACCCCAAGTACACGCTGGCTCCCGTAGCCGCAAGACTTACCGAACTGCTCGGTCAGAACGTTCCGCTCGCTCCCGACACCGTAGGTCCCGAGACCCGCAAGATGGCTGCCGAGCTCAAGTCCGGCGAGGCGATGCTGCTTGAAAACACCCGTTTCGATCCCCGCGAGGAGAAGAACGATCCCGAATTCGCAAAAGAGCTCGCTTCTATGGCTGAGATCTTTGTAAACGACGCCTTCGGCGCCGCTCACCGCGCTCATGCCTCCACCGCAGGCGTTGCCATGTACGGCGGACTTCCCGCTGTCTGCGGCTACCTCATCCAGAAAGAGATCACCGTTATGGGCAAGGCTCTTGAGGATCCCGCCCGTCCCTTCGTCGCCATCCTCGGCGGTGCCAAGGTATCGGACAAGATCGGCGTTATCAACAACCTTATCGAAAAGGTCGATACCCTTATCATCGGCGGCGGTATGGCATACACCTTCTTCAAGGCAGAGGGCAAATCCGTCGGTACCTCCATCTGCGAGTACGATAAGCTCGACCTCGCACGTCAGATGATGGAGAAGGCACGCGAGCGCAAGGTCAACTTCCTGCTTCCCGTTGACAACATCATCGGCCGTGAGTATGATGAGAACACCACCTATATGCGCATTTATTCCGACTCCATCCCGGACGGCTGGATGGGTCTTGACATCGGTGAAAAGACCCAGGAGCTGTTTGCAAAGTCCCTTGTAGGCGCCGGCACCGTTGTATGGAACGGTCCGATGGGCGTTTCCGAGTGGGAGCACTTTGCATCCGGTACCAACGCCGTTGCAAAGGCTGTTGCCGAGAGCGGAGCCATCTCCATCATCGGCGGCGGCGATTCGGCTGCTGCTGTTGAAAAGCTCGGCTACGCCGACAAGATGACCCACGTTTCTACCGGCGGCGGAGCATCGCTTGAGTTCCTTGAGGGACTTGAGCTTCCCGGTATCGCCTGCCTGCAGGACAAATAATAAGAAAGAGGATAAAACAGTATGAATCCCGCAAAGAGAAGAACCGTTATCGCCGGCAACTGGAAGATGAACTTCACACCCGCCGAGGCGACAGCGTTTATCAATGAGATAAAGCCCATGGTCGCGGGCAAGGATAACTGCGACATAGTTTTCTGCGCTCCCTACGTGACTATCGCCGCCGCGATGGAAGCCGCCAAAGGCTCCAATATCAAGATCGGCGCCGAGAACGTACACTTTGCCCCCAAGGGCGCATACACCGGTGAGGTTTCCGCGGACATGCTCCGTGCCATCGGCGTTGAGTACGTCATTGTCGGTCACAGCGAAAGACGTCAGTATTTTGCCGAGACCGATGAGACCGTCAACCTCCGCACCAAAGCGGCTCTTGCCGCCGGTATGAAGGTCATTCTCTGCCTTGGCGAAGTCAAGGAGCAGAGACTTGCCGGTATCACCGATGAAGTTGTCGGAATGCAGACAAAGCTCGACCTCGCCGGAATTTCCGCCGAGGATATGAAGAATATCATCATCGCTTATGAGCCTGTATGGGCTATCGGCACCGGACTCACCGCCACACCCGATCAGGCGGAGGAGACCTGCGCCGTCATCCGCCGCGTCGTTGCCGGACTTTACGGCGAGGACGTTGCAGAGGCTACCACCATCCAGTACGGCGGCTCGATGAACGACGGCAACGCCGCCGAGCTTCTTGCAAAGCCCGACGTTGACGGCGGCCTTATCGGCGGCGCGTCTCTCGTGGCGAAGAAGTTCACCGCTATCGTTGACGCAGCACAGTAAGTGACAAACCCAAAATAACCAACGGGGTGCTGAAAAACTCATTTTGAGTTTTTCAGCACCCCGTTTTGTTGCCGAGAAGATCGTATCGGAGAGCGGAGTTATACAGCTTCCGCGTCCTCGCGTCTGCGACGGAAGGTGAGGACCGCCGCGGGTATCGCCGCAAGCGCGGCTGCGGACGTAAAGATCACCGCGCGCGTTTCGCTCGTGTCGCCGGTCGAGGGACTTTTACCTACACGCTCGGCGTAAATGGCAAGCCGGCGGGCAAGCTCGGCTTTTTTTTCGGGAGAGCCCAGGTTACCCATCAGGGCTATTGAGTCGCGCGCATCGCTTCTCTCACGGTTGAGATAATCAATAAACGAGTAATAATCATACCAGTATTCATCGGAATAATTCCATGTATCAAGCGTTTCAAGTGGCGTTTTTATGATCCAATAGGGTGTCATGTACATATCGGCGGAATACAGCCAACGGTCTACATCCGCTTCGTTCTTGACAAAAGAATATTTGGGGTTATCGGACATATATTCCACGGTATTTATGACAAGCTCCGGACTCAGGTATGTTTCGATCATCACCCTGTTATCTCCGCTGTACAACGCATCGATCATCCAATCGGCATACGGGTATTGTTTGCACCACACAGTAGACGAAAAATACTTTTTCATACTCTCTGTCGCCTGCTCGCGTGTTATGCCCGCATATTGAATAAAATAATAAAGCTGCGGCAGACCGCTTTTTGCAGCCTCGGTGCGATAATATTCTTGGAATTTTTCTTCAGCTTCGGAGTTGATCCATTTGGGTATTTGATCACCCGGATCGCTTTCTTCAAAATATAATTTCCTTACACTGCTATCGAGATACATAGCAACACACTTAAAAGACGAAGCATGGGAATAAACGTCTATAAACACTTTGTGATACCACATTCCATCATTTCCCGAATATTTTTCGCCCGGTTCAAGAACATATTTATCATATTTATCGCGGCGGGATATCAATCCTACGTAATCATATTTTTTTCCGTCCGCCGAGGATACGGTCAGATCAGCCGGGTTGTCAGTACCGCATTTGCCATAGCTTACAGATGACGAGGTTATTGGCAATGCCGAACACAAAAGAACTAACGAGATCAATAATATAAGTATCCGTCTTGTTTTTTTCATTGTGTTATATCTCCTATACTATCTGTGGATGAACTACGTTCAAATACCATGTTTGAGTAGAACCACAATGGATCATAAGTATCCAGCTTGCTTTGACTACCTGGAATAGCATTAGAGGAAAAAGTCATATGCAGGTGTGCTCCACTACTACTACCGGTGTTACCGGTTTTACCTATATTTTGCCCCATGGAAACTGTACTGTTTTCGGCAACATATACTTTGGAAAGATGTAAAAGGTGCACATACAGATTGGGGTTCTCGCTTGAGCGAATCACTATATGGTTTCCCAGACCGCTGCAGAAGTTATCAGTTTCGCTGTATCTTACTTTTACTACGGTACCGTCAAATGGAGATTTTAATGCTGTATCATTGATACCTATATCAAATCCATAGTGAAATTCCTTTGCTCCAAGTACTCTAAATCCATATCCGCTTGTTATCCGGAAACTGCTGCCATCGAGAGGAAATACTATATCAATATTGGATAGGCGTATTTCGCGGTTCATCCGATTGTTTGTTGCATTGTTTTCTTTGTTATAGTCAACCTGCAATATCCATTTCTGATTATCGGATGTCGAAGAAAAGCTGTTGTAAACAACGCTGTTGTTATAATCGGTCATCGCTTGACTTCCCAACTTAATATTATATACAGCATTGCTTCCGGCGTAAGTGATACTCACCCTGTCTAACGCAGTTGACGAATAATTTTTCAGTATCACCTGTGTGGAGGATGCCGATCCCTTTCCGATAACTCTGCGGCTGCCGTTCATACTGCAAATAGGGAAAAGAAGA
>CAUABN010000166.1:0-4053 GCA_958427275.1 uncultured Anaerotruncus sp. | reverse complement strand
ATCGACATGAAGGTCGCGCTCTGGCCGCTCGGCGTGTGGGACTACTACAATTACGGAGGTCACGGCAGAAAGAACGAAACTTGGAACGCGTACTTCTACTCCTCACAGAAGATGATGGAGATAATCCTTGCCGGACATTCCGAGCGCACCATAACCCTGCCCTACGAGCCTGCCGCAAAGAGATTCCCGGCGGACAAAGAGGCGGATTATACGCCTTAAAAGCCCGGAAGGGTGTTGAAAAACTCAATTGAGCTTTTCAACACCCTTCTTTGATCTATAATGACCTACGGGTCATTATTTGTGATGCAGCTTTTTGGTCTGGTATACAGGCTCGTATGTAACATTCACGCCGAGCTTTTTAAGCACATTTTCATCCACTTGCGAAAGAATGACAGTCGAGTGCGCTTCGCATCCGCGCAGGCGTGCAAGCTGCTCGGTCGCTCTTTCGGCGGCGGGGGAGGTAACGGCGCAGACAGACAGCGCGATAAGCAGCTCATCGGTGTGCAGACGCGGGTTGTGATTGCCGAGGTAGTCTATTTTCAGCTTCTGGATAGGCTCGATTATTGCGGGGGAGATGAGGTTCAGCGAGTCGTCTATTCCCGCCAGCGCCTTCAGTGCATTCATCAGCATAGCCGAGGTCGCGCCGAGGAGGTTCGAGGTCTTTCCCGTAACTATCCTGCCGTCGGGAAGCTCTATCGCTGCCGCGGGTGCGCCGGTGGCGTTCTTTTTTGCAAGCGCGGCGGCTATCACGGGGCGGTCATCGGCGGAAAGTCCTGCCTGCTTCATCTGTATTTCGTGCTTATAAACTATATCCGCGCCGATGTTGCCGCGCTTCTGCTCGCAGAGCGCTGTGTAATACCGGCGTATTATCTCCTGGTTCGCCGCCGCGCGCACAGCGTCGTCGTCGGTTATGCAGAAGCCCGCCATATTGACGCCCATATCCGTGGGCGATTTATACGGGCATTTGCCGAGGATCATCTCAAGCGTTGCCGATACAACGGGGAATATCTCAATATCGCGGTTGTAGTTTACGGTAGTTTTGCCGTATGCCTCAAGATGGAACGGGTCTATCATATTGATATCCGCAAGGTCTGTGGTCGCCGCCTCGTATGCGATGTTCACGGGGTGACGCAGGGGGAGGTTCCAAACGGGGAAGGTCTCAAACTTTGCGTATCCGGATTTTATCCCGCGCGCGTTGTCGTTATATATCTGCGAAAGGCAGACTGCCATTTTGCCGCTTCCGGGACCGGGTGCTGTGACTACCACAAGGGGACGCTCTGTCTTTATCCAGTCGTTTTTGCCGTATCCGTCGGGGCTTATTATCTTTTGCACGTTTGAGGGGTAGCCCTCTATCGAATAATGGCGGTACACCGGTATGCCAAGCGACTTCAGCTTCTCTCTGAATGCGCGCGCGGCGGGCTGTGATTCATATCTTGTCAGTACCACGCTGCCAACGAGCAGTCCGAAGTGACGGAAAACGTCGATAAGTCTCAAAACATCCTCGTCATATGTAATGCCGAGGTCGCCGCGTTTTTTGTTTTTTTCGATATCTCCCGCGTTTATAACGATAACTATTTCCGCCTGATCCTTCAGTTCAAGCAGCATACGCAGCTTGCTGTCGGGCTCAAAGCCGGGCAGCACGCGTGCGGCGTGATTGTCGTCATACAGCTTTCCCCCGAACTCAAGGTACAGCTTGCCGCCGAACTCGGCGATACGATCGCGTATGTGTTCCGATTGAAGCTTAAGATACTTCTCGTTGTCAAAGCCTGTTTTATTCATTTTTTGCGTCCCCTCTTTTCCGCTTGAGCTGAAAGATCCCAAATCGTGTCCGTTAAAAAAACTCAAAATGAGATTATTAAAATCACCCTCTATTATACACCAAAATCACCCTCATTTCAACACTTTTTTAGCCCGGACGGCGGTCGTGTGGATTTTTATTTTCACGCTCCGGATATTAAAAGAGCGGGGACTTGTTTATCCGTCCGGGATCTGCGGGAATACCGCCCACGGTCTTCAGCTTTTAGGCGTTAGCCTCTTTACACCCGTGCGGTTTAGTGATATAATATATCATGTAAAAGTATTTTTCTTGGGGGAGCTTTTCCGAATGACACAAAACACCGAACATATAAACGAGCTTATAGTATCGCTTTGCGACTACGCCGAGGAGCGCGGACTCATCACCCGCGACGACCGTGTTTTTGCCGCAAATGCTATTTGCGAGGACATGCATGTCTCCTCGTTTTCGGATATTCCGGTACAGCCGGCGGGAGCCGAGGCGCCCGAGGTGCGGCTTGAGCGTATCCTCATCGCGCTTTGCGACGAGGCTGTCGCAGCCGGGATAATTCCCGATACGTCCTCGTCGCGCGACAATTTCGATACGCGGCTCATGGGGCATCTCATCCCGCGCCCGTCCGAGGTCAGCCGCCGCTTTGCTGATGATATGCGCGTATCGCCGCACCTTGCCACCGATAATTTTTACCGCACATCGCGGGATTCCAACTACATACGCGCCGCGCGTGTGGCGCGCGATCTGCGCTGGAGCGTGCCCTCCGAGTACGGCGACATTGACATTTCCGTGAATATGTCAAAGCCCGAAAAAGACCCGCGCGACATTGCCGCAGCGCTTTCGGCGCCCAAAAGCGGCTATCCCGCGTGCCTGCTCTGCCATGAAAACGTCGGTTATCCCGGCAGTGTGACCGCGCCGGCGCGTCAGAATCTGCGTCAGATAGCCCTGCCCCTCGGCGGTGAGGACTGGTATATGCAGTATTCCCCCTATGTTTACTACAACGAGCACTGCATAGTGCTTTCTCCGCGTCACGAGCCGATGCGCATAACGCACTCAACCTTCCGCAGGTTGATCGACTTTGTGACCCTTCTGCCGCATTATTTTATCGGCTCAAATGCCGACCTGCCGATCGTCGGCGGGTCCATCCTCACCCACGACCATATGCAGGGCGGATGCTACGAATTCCCCATGGCGCGTGCGCCGCTTGCGGCGGAGCTTGCCTTCCCGGAATATCCCTCTGTCCGCGCGGGTATCGTGCGCTGGCCGATGTCTGTCATACGTCTGCGCTCGGCGGATAAGGAGGAGCTTCTCGCGCTTGCAGGCGTTATTCTCGACGCATGGCGCGCGTACAGCGATCCCTCCGCGCTCGTGTTTGCGGAGACCGACGGAGTGCCGCACAACACGGTGACTCCCATCGCGCGCCGCCGCGGCGAGGACTATGAGCTTGACCTTGTGCTGCGCAACAATCTTACCACGCCCGAATATCCCATGGGCGTATTCCACCCGCACGCGGACAAGCACAATATCAAGAAAGAGAATATCGGACTTATCGAGGTCATGGGACTTGCCGTTCTGCCCTCCCGCCTTAAGGTGGAGACAGAGCGTCTTGCCTCTCTCATCATGTCGGGCGCGGATATTGCCTCCGACCCCGTTTGCGGCAAGCATGCCGAATGGCTTGAGCGCTTCCGCGGCAGATACCGCGAGCCGGGCAGTGAATACGAGGCGCTGACTATGCTCCGCGCCGAGGTCGGCGCAACGTTCGTTGATGTTCTGCGCGATGCCGGCGTATTCAAGGACGACGCCGCGGGGCGTACGGCGATGCTCCGCTTTGCCGCATCGGTCGGAGCCGTGACTGCCTGACGCACGAAAGTGAGTTTTTGATGCTTAAATTACTTCATTGCGGGGATTTTCACCTGGATTCTCCCTTTTCGTCGCTCGACCCGGCTCACGCCGAGGAGCGCCGCCGCGGGCTTTTAACGGTTTTTTGCCGCACTATGCGCCTTGCAGCCGATGAAAAATGCGATGCCGTGCTTATAGCGGGCGATCTTTTTGACTGTTCGTACATATCTCCCGACACGGTTTCGGCAATGTGCGAGGCTATGGGCGGGACCGGATGCCCGGTGATAATTTCGCCGGGAAATCACGATCCGTACACCGAGGGCAGCGTGTGGGCTGCGCGTAGGGCGGCCTTTCCCGAAAACGTGCACGTTTTCCGCACCGAAAAGCCGGAGGCGTTCGATATTCCCGATGCCGCGCTGACCGTGTGG
>CAUABN010000165.1:0-4057 GCA_958427275.1 uncultured Anaerotruncus sp. | reverse complement strand
TGACTGCCGAATCGCTGGATTATGCCATCAAGCAATTTCAGCAAAATGGTGTAGTATGATGAAATCCAATAAATCCAAATTCGGAAATGTTGTAAAAATGGTGTAACAGCCGAGACGCCGAACGCTGAAACCCCTTGAAAATCAAGGAAAATCGAAGGAGAATGAGTATATATGAAATTAGGAATCGTAGGCTTGCCCAACGTCGGCAAAAGCACACTTTTCAATGCGCTTACGAGCGCAGGCGCCGACTCGGCAAACTATCCTTTCTGTACAATAGAGCCGAACGTTGGCGTGGTGCCGGTGCCGGACCCGCGGCTTGATGCGCTGGCAAAAATGTATTCGCCCGAAAAGTACACGCCCGCAACAGTCGAGTTCTTTGATATAGCCGGACTTGTTCGCGGTGCGGCGCAGGGCGAGGGACTCGGCAACAAGTTTCTTTCGCACATACGCGAATGCGACGCTATACTTCATGTGGTGCGTTGCTTTGAGGATCCGAATATAATCCATGTTGACGGCAGCGTCGATCCGGTCCGCGATGTTGAGACGATAAATTACGAGCTTATACTTTCGGATCTTGAAATAGTCGAACGCAAGCTCGAAAGACTGCGCAAAAACGCGCGCAACGACAAGTCGCTGGCGGCGGAGCTTGACTTTTTCGAACGCCTCGGTGCACATCTCGGCGAGGGAAAGGCGGCGCGCGCCATGGAAATGAGCGCGGACGAGGTCGCAATGCTTCAGGACGCGCCGCTCCTTTCGCAGAAGCCTGTCATCTATGTTGCCAATGTAGGCGAGGATGATGCGGGCGGCGAGCCGAAGAACAATCCCCACTACGCCGCATTGAAAAAATATGCCGATGCCGAGCACGCCGGCTGTTCAGCTGTCTGCGCGGGCATTGAGGCGGAGATAGCCGAGCTGGAGCCGGAGGAAAAAACGGCGTTCCTTGAGGAACTCGGTATTGCAGAGTCGGGACTTGACCGCCTTATCCGCGAGAGCTACGAGCTTCTGGGACTTATATCCTTCCTTACCGCGGGACCCAAGGAGGTCCGCGCATGGACGATAAAGAAGGGAACAAAGGCTCCCGGCGCCGCGGGAAAGATACACAGCGACTTTGAGCGCGGTTTTATCCGAGCCGAGATCGTGGCATTTGACGATCTTATGCGTTGCGGCTCCATGCTTGCCGCCAAAGAGGCGGGACTGGTCCGCAGTGAGGGTAAGGATTATGTCATGCAGGACGGCGACGTGACGCTCTTCCGCTTCAACGTCTGATCCTTATAATTAAAAAAAGAGAGCCAAAAAACTCAAATTGAGTTTTTGACACTCTTTTTTGCTACGTGCCGGAGGTCATTCGTCCTCGCCGAACATTTTCATCATATCGGAGCGCAGCACCGGGTGATCGGTCAGCTGCGGATCGTCGGCAAGTATGCGGTGAGCCGCTCCGGTAGCCGCGGCAAGCAGTCCGGCATCGCCGCAGAGATCAGCAAAGCGGAAGCGCACACCGCCGCTCTGGCGCACATCGCCGTCGCGCCTGCCGAAAAAGTCGCCGGGACCGCGCATGGCAAGGTCCTCTTCGGCTATTTCAAAGCCGTTGTTGGTTTTTGTCAGTACGCCGAGACGCCGCCGTGCATTTTCGGACTTGCTGTCCGAAACGAGAATGCAGTACGATTTACGGCTTCCGCGTCCTACGCGCCCGCGCAGCTGATGCAGCTGTGAAAGCCCGAAGCGTTCGGCGTTTTCCACTATCATCAGCGAGGCGTTGGGCACGTTTACGCCGACCTCGATAACGGTAGTTGAAACGAGCACGTCGCTCTCGCCGGCGGCAAAGGCGCGCATTGCGGCGTCCTTTTCGCCCGGCTTCATCCTGCCGTGTACGAGAGAAACGCGGATGTCAGGCAGCGCGGCGGCAAGCTCCTCGGCGTAAGTCGCCGCAGCCTTGAGCGGCGGTTTTTCTTCAAAGCCGCCCTCGGCTATATCGTCAATGCCGACCTCGCCGCTGTCCGCCTCGGCGCTTTCCTCTATCGAGGGGCACACGATGTATACCTGTCCGCCTTCGCGGACGTTTTTTTCTATGAAGGCGAGCAGGCGCGCGCGATAGCTTTCGTCCACCGCAAATGTATCGACCTTCTGCCGTCCCGGCGGCATTTCGTCTATCTTTGAGATGTCAAGATCGCCGTATATAGTCAGTGCGAGCGAGCGGGGAATAGGGGTCGCGCTCATCGCAAGGACATGCGCGTGCTCCGCTCCGGCTGCCAGTGCCGCGCGTTGAGCTACGCCGAAGCGGTGCTGCTCGTCGGTCACAGCAAGGGCAAGATCGGAAAATTCCACGCCGTCGGATATGAGCGCATGAGTGCCTATGACCACCTCAAGCCGCATATCGGGCGAAATATTGGCAAGCGACGCTTTTATTTTACGCTTTTCCGCCGCCGGCGTTGCGCCGACAAGCAGAGCCGTGCGTATGCCGAGTCGTTCAAACATCGGCGCAAGCTCGGCATAGTGCTGGCGTGCGAGTATTTCGGTGGGCGCCATGAGCGCCGCCTGATGACCGCTCATTACGGCGATAAGGATCGCCGCAGCCGCTACTACCGTCTTGCCGCAGCCCACGTCGCCAACCACCATGCGGTTCATGGGGATGTCGCTCCGCATGTCGGCTGCGATTTCGGATATCGCGCGCTTCTGCGCTCCCGTCAGTTCATAGGGCAAAAGGGCAAGCAGCGGGGAGATATTTTGTCTGGTGCAGGGGAGCGCACCGGGCGTGCGGTCGCGTTTTTTGCGTCCCGCAAGACCGAGTGCAAAAAAGAACAGCTCGTCGAATACCAGCCGACGCTTTGCCGCCGCAAGGGCGGTATAGCTTTCCGGCAGATGTATGTTGCGCAGTGCATAGCCGAGCGTGGGCAGATCGTTTTCACAGCGTATCTCCTCCGGCAGTGGATCGTTTATCCTGTGCGCGCAAAGCCGCATTGCCTCGGCAACGTTCTGCGCGAGTTGCTTCTGCGAAAGTCCCTCGGACAGCGGATATACTGCCGTGAAATCCGGCAGACGCCCCTCCTCCCACGGCTCAAAGGCGGGGGAGGTCAGTGAATATCTGCTTCCGCGCCCCTTGACCTCGACAACTCCGTAGAAGCGCCATACCGAGCCGAGCGTGAATTTGCTTTTCAGATAATCCTGATTGAAAAACGTCACCTCTGCCGCGTCGGTCTCGTCGCATGCGCGGAATTTCAGTATCGTCATCCGGCGCGGCAGTCTTGCCGCGCGCGGCTCGCTGGCAACGGTCAGAACGAGCGCCGTCTTGCCGCCGTCGCGCCTTGCCTCGCGGAGCGGACGTATATCCCCGCGATTCTCATATGCGCGGGGAATGTGATATATCAGGTCTCCTAAGGTCTCAACACCCGCTTTGGCGTAAGCGGCGGCACGGACCGCTCCCACTCCGCCGAGTACGGTCACGGGTGAACTAAGCGTTACCTCGCTCATGCGGACCTCCTTTTATGATCGTTTGCATTTATTATATACCCCGCGCGGCGGAATGTCAACAAAAAGGTTGCTATTGACAAAACGCCGCGCACGAACTATAATAGTTATCGGAAATATTCCGCCGGCGGGCGGACGCACGGTAAATCAGATATACGGGAGTGAAAAGAAATGTCAAGAGGTCTTATTATACTTGATCCCGGTCACGGAAAGACCGGAAACGCACACACCACACGCGCTGGGTACTACGAAGGAACGCAGAATTTTGTGCTGTCGCAGTTTTTGCGGGACGAGCTTCTGGCACGCGGCTTTGATGTAAAGGTGACTCGCGAAACAGTGGATGACGATCCCGAACTTGCCGAACGCGGCGGAATGGCGGGACGCATGGGGGCGATAATGTTCCTTTCGCTCCATTCAAACGCGCCGGGCGCATCGCGCTCTCCCGAGGAATACGCAAAGGTTCGCGGCGCCGAGACGTATTATTCGATCACCGATGAGGAGGAAAATATACCGCTGGCGCGGGCGCTGAACGATGCTGTTGTAAGCACCATGGGAACGCTTGACCGCGGCATAAAGACCCGCCGTTATCCGGATA
>CAUABN010000164.1:0-4066 GCA_958427275.1 uncultured Anaerotruncus sp. | reverse complement strand
TTTACTCCGGCATTTTTGCCGAATATTTTCTTACGCCCCGCACAGTGTCGCCGTCGATCTGTAATGCATTCGGGCGGTCAAATTCTACCGTTATTTCTTTGCCCGTCAAAACGGTAACTATCTTTTGGTGCTTTACATGTGTGCCGGAAAACAGACCGGGGAACACCGCCAGCGTGTGCAGTCTGCCCGAATCGTGCAAAACTACACAGCTCATTACCTTGCTGTTTCTGTCCTGCGCGGGAGCTACCATCATTCCGCCGCCGTAAAATCTGCCCTTCATGGCAGAGGCGAGCCACACATGGCGGAACTGCATTACACGTCCGTCAACTGTCACCTTTGCATTCGGGCATTTGTATTTTCCAAGGCAAAGACCTATTGATATCCTGGCATAGTTTATATCCGTTTCTCCGCGCAGCTTCATGTCATCGGCGACCTCGCACGCAGTTCCGTCAATGCCGTAGCCTATACCGTTTATAAATTTGCGTTCGATCCCGTTCACCTTGACGGTGGGGAGACCGGTGAGATATTTGTTTACCGTGGCAATGTTGTCCGTTACTTCGCTTTCAATGTCCTTCATAAAGTCGTTGCCGGTTCCGGCACCAAACAGCCTGACAGTGCAGGGAATTTCCTTGCCGTGAACATCGTTGGCAAAGCGGCTCAACGTACCGTCGCCGCCGCAAATAATTATTTCGTCGTCCTTACCCAGTGTGTCAATAAACGCGCATACGTCAAGCCCGATAAGATCGGTCAGCTCTGCGTCTGGGAAGCGCTCTTTCTGCAATTTGATGGCGGTATTCTTGCCGGTGCTGTTGTTGGCAAGCGGATTAAAAAGTATATGTACCATAAGTTCGCCTTCCTGAATTTTAGAACAAACGTTCGATATAATCATATTGTATCATAATACAGCAGAAAAATCAATAGAAGAACGAAAATAAAGTCGAATTTCTGTCTTCTGACGCATATTGGCTTGACATTGAATGCCGAACGGTATATAATATCTGCATCGGAGGAACTGACATGAAGATTGAACTTAACGGGATCCCGGACGGACTTGAAGTGTATGAGCATACGGGAAGCGGCTATGAACGCACCATGCATTACGGCGAATGGCGCGTTGCTTTTCTTAATTGGGCTGAAAAATTTGATTTTTCATCGGATTTTCCGCCCGAGCGCCACATGCTCACCGATGAGGTGTTTGTTTTGCTTTCCGGCACGGCGGTGCTTGAGATCGGAACCGACAAAAAGCCGGTGCAGCTTGAACCGGAGCGCATTTACAATGTGCGCGCAGGGGTCTGGCATCGTGTCAAGGTGAGCCGCGACGCAAAGCTGCTTATCGTCGAAAACCATTCGACCGGTCCCGAAAATTCGGAATATATGTATTGATCGCTCACGCATACAAAAAAGTGGCTGTTAAAAACCCGATGTTTTTAACAGCCACTCAAAAATGCCGGTCGTGATACCGGCATTTTTGATGCGATCTTGGTCGTTTTTGCCGACCCGTATCTTTGTTTTTCGCTTTTCTTGGCGGCAAAACGGCGTGTTCAGCCGCCGAGACCAATGTCGTCGGGGGTAAAAAAACTCAATTTGAGTTTTTTACCCCCGTTTATTTTATACCTTTACAGTCTCTTTCACCTTGGCGTTTTCGCTCACAGTTATCGAACCGCTGTATTCCACCGTTCCGATCCTGCACGAATCGCCTATCACAACGTCCGTCGCACGCACAATGTCGGCTTCGGTGCATTCAAGCTCCACGCGGTCGGCTTCAATGGAGGTCGTCTTCATAAATATCATATCTTTCATTTTAAAGAATCCGAATACGTTCCCGCCGCTTTTGCACTTTACCGTTATGCTTCCGCCGCCGACTGAGCCTATTTCAACAGGCATGTTGCCAAGCCCGACATTTATCTCAACTGTTTCGGCGTTCAAAAGTCCCTTGATGCGCGCCTCGCCGCTCAATGTCACCTTTTCTGCGGCAATATCGCCTTCGGCAGACAGTGAACCGGAAAAACGCCCCTCGCGAATGTCGATGTTCTTTCCGACAGACAGACTTCCCGAGCATTTTGCCGTGTCACTGTGCAGGTCGCCGTCGATATGAGCGGCGCCCGATATGGAAAATGTGCCGGAGCAGTCAACGCTCTCTTCGATGTGTGAGGAGCCTGACGATGCAAATTCGTCGCATTTTATGCCGCCCTTAATGCGTGAGCTTCCGGAGGACGCAAAGGTCTTGCACGTTACCGACCCGTTTATGCGACCGGAGCCGCTTATGTGTACGCTGTTGTATTCGCCGCCGCCGACCGAGCCGGAGCCGCTGATCCTGATATCATTCATTTTTGGATTCCTCCGTTGCAATTTTTGTAATGGTTCCGGTGATATCGATGGCTTCGCCGAGGGGACTCACCAGAAAGATCCCTTCGATCTCGTTGAGCGGAATGTTCTTTTCGCCCGACCGCCAGGTAAGCCTGAGCGTCGGCGAGGGCAGGGGGGAAGTCACTTTTTCTCCGCCGAGACGTGCCGCTATCTCCTCAAGTGACATCGTGTCCTTCAACGAAAGGATCGTTTCAATGCGTTCGGTTATTGCCGCACGGTCAAAATATGTTTCCTGACCGGTCGCCACCGCGCGCTTTATAAACCAATCCTCGGGTATCAGACCCATGCGCTTCCATCTGTAAAGCGCCCCATAGGATATGCCGTACTTCAGGAGAAGATCCTTTTTTGTTATAAGATCGTTGCTCATATGCGCTCCTTTCATTGATTTTTGCTGTAACAACGTTACGTAACAATGTTATGATGGTATTATATCATAACATTGTTACGTTGTCAATAGGTAAAAGCCGATTTTTCAAATCATTTCTTGATTTTTTTTGACCGTGCAGGGCAAAATAAGACCGAATAGCGAGGTCTTGGGTGATGAAAGAAATTCTAAAAAATAAAAAAGGAATGATCTGGATGTGTGCTACCGCGCTGGCGCTCGGTATCCTGTCCCTGGCTGTTTCCGCGGCTGTCTTTGCGGCGGCAAAGCGGGCAAACAGAGACGGAGCGGAGACAATGCGTGCCCTCGCGCTGGCGGACGCGCGAGAGAAGCTGCGCAGTGCATCCGCTGCTTTGCAGATTGCCGAGGACGCATCGGACAGCTTGGCGCGTACTGCCGCGCTCGCGGAGGCGCTTGAGGAGCTGTCCGGCGCCGGGACCGCACTGACGCAGGCGGGGCTGGGGAATGCCGCTCCGGGAGCGTTTGATGTCATCAAAGAGTGCCGTGTTGCGGTTGTTGCCGGTCTGCACGGTGAAGTTGAACTGCCGGGTGATGTCACTCAAAGACTCAAAAGCCTTGAGGAAGCGCTCGGAGCAGATGATGTAGCGGCGGAGATAGAAAAAATCGAAAAAATTCCGACCGACAGCAGCGATACAGAGGAAAATGACCGGGGCTTTGACGGTTTGAACGACGCCGCTGCTTATACCGATGCGGCGCTTGAAGCTAAAGCGCGCGCATATTTTGGTAGCAATACCGTACTTGACCCGGTAGGGGGCGTTGGATTTCCACCTGCGCTTGTGCTTTGCGGCGAAAATACCATGGTGGCAGTCTCGCGCTCACGCGGAGAATTGCTTGAGCTTTATTTTGACCGCCCCGCCGGCGAAAAGAAGCTCAGCGAGCAGAAATGCGCCGGGATAGCCGCCGATTTTCTTTCCAATGAGGGGATCCCGGCAGCACTGCCGCCACCGTCTGAGGTCATGAGTGACGAAACGGCAGGAGCATATGTTTACGGGCTTACGGGCATGGCTCAGGGCGTTTGCATTGGTGTGCGTTGGGATACCGGCAGGGTCTGCTATTTTAACGCATATGAATATTACAGATAGTCATTTTTGACACCACAGAGCAAAAAAATCAGAAAAAAACGAGAAAAATCAAAAAAAATATTGACAAACAGCGTGATTTGTGATATCATATATTAGCATTCGGAGATGGAGAGCATAATTCGCATTTTACGGGTGCCGGTGTGACTCATTAGCTCAGACGGTAGAGCACTTGACTTTTAATCAAGGTGTCCGGAGTTCGAGTCTCCGATGGGTC
>CAUABN010000163.1:0-4071 GCA_958427275.1 uncultured Anaerotruncus sp. | reverse complement strand
TTTGGGCACAGGTTCTGTATAATAAACATCGTCGCTGAGAGATACGAACGAAAACGAAACAGCGACGACGGCCTGGCCCGGTAGCTCAGTTGGTTAGAGCGCTAGCCTGTCACGCTAGAGGTCGTGGGTTCGAGCCCCATCCGGGTCGCCAACTGCCGTGCGATTAGATCAAGCGGTAAAAGGCAGTCCATACTGCTTGCCTCTGTAGCTCAGTTGGTAGAGCAGGGGACTGAAAATCCCCGTGTCGTTGGTTCAATTCCGACCGGAGGCACCACTTATGCGGATTTAGCTCATTTGGTAGAGCGCGACCTTGCCAAGGTCGAGGTGGCGGGTTCGATCCCCGTAATCCGCTCCAAACACGGGTACGAATGAATAAAGTTCGTACCCGTTATTATTAGGCGTCGTAGCCAAGCGGTAAGGCAGAGGTCTGCAAAACCTTTATTCCCCGGTCCGATTCCGGGCGACGCCTCCAAGTGTTCCGGTCTTAAAAGATGCCGGTCGAAAAACCCGAGATTTTCTCGGGTTTTCTTCGTTTTTCGCCGTTTTCCTCACTTTTTCAAAATTCGATTTTAAGCAAAAATAAAAAGATGCCAAACGCCGTTTTCGACCTACTGCACGGAATCGGACTGGTGGAACGCTATTTCAGGGCGGTTTTCAGAGAGTTTTTCTCTCCGAAAACCGCCCTTTTTTCGTTTTTTCTCAAAAAAACTTTGTTAAATTTCTGTGTCTGAGAAAGGCATCCCAACTGCATACATGACTTCAACCGGCAAATCGGAAAAGCTGATCTCACGATTTCGCTTCCGTGCCAACTCGTCGAGGTAATCCCGCGCTTCATTCCGCAGTACCTTCTTACAGAACGCATCAAAGGTGTGCTGGATATGTTCTTCATGCGAATGAGGTTTCATTTTCTCACCTCCCTTCGCGTCCGCAAAGGCGGGTGATACTTTTCCTCCCCTTTCGCCACTACTACGGTAGCCGATGCCCCAACTTCCAAATTGGGCGAAAGATTTTTGAAGAAATTTTTACGAGTAATCCATACGCCGTACCTTGTAAATTCCGGCTTTGAGGTAAACGGCGTTTCAAGTCTTTCGGGGTGGAGCACATCGGGAAGCGTTTCGACAATAGCGCTCTCAAATACTTCCCGCGGTACAAACAGTACATTTAAACTTACTCATTATGACAAGGATTATATGTTTCGTATGACTGTAGGAGCCAACGGCAGCGCAAGCATATCCCAAAGCGTATATCTGAAAGCCGGAACATATACGCTTTCCGGAGATATTTACAGGAACACATATTCTGATGTGGATGTAACGCTGAAGGCACAGCCCGCGTCGGGAAGCGCCTTGACGGAAAAATTCCATTTTGACCGTGTATATGATTATCCGGAAAGCGCCGAAGCCTCACTGACCTTTGACGTACCATCCGACGGCACTTATACCGTAAGCCTTATGCTTACCGGCAAGGCGTCAACGGCAAGCGGTTCCTCAATAGACGTAAGGCATATGACCCTTGCGCGCTCGATGGGCTTCAGCTCATACAGCCGTGTGGAAAACGGCAGCTTTGAGCGCTCCTCAGGCAGATCGGTCACTTCATGGACCGTTTCGGATAATGCTGTCGTTTCGGCTGAATACGCCGGAACCGGCTCACCGCTCGGAAATTCCCTGAAGCTCACCTCTTCGGGACCCGAATATAACTGCTATGCTGAGCAGACTGTGTATTGCGCTTCTAATGACGAATTCGAGGCTTATAAAAACGCACCATACAGCATACTCTCAAAGCAGTACCGCGTTTCGGGCAGAGGAATGTCGGACAGCGTTATGAGCGGAGATGAGAGTCTGTTCGGTATACGAGTGACCATAACATATTATTACTATTCTTCAGGTACGGCTATCACCACAAGCGAGTCAATAATCATTCCGTTCAACAAATATGCTGACGGTTGGCAGTTTACAAGCGATGTTATTACGACTGAGCCGAACAGGTTCATTAAGGAGATAAGGGTTGCCTGCGAGTATTCGCATCAGATCGGCAGCGCATATTTTGACGATATCGCGCTTTGCTTTGTCGGCTGTGACGATACGGTTTCTTACACCGCATATGCTGAAAACGGCAAGCCAATGATGGTCAGGACCGGTAATAACGCCACGTGGTACAAATATGACGATAAAGACAGGGTCGAATGGGAGATAAGCCGCCGCGATGCTTATAATTATACATATTCCGAATATGTTGATTCCCGCATAACCGAAACAAAGCACTATGCGTTTATTGGAAATGCGAATGCCGCATATTACGGATTTGATCCGGACGAAACCTCAAAGACCTTACGTGAGGACACGCAATACAATTATAACGATTATGGTCAGCCGACAAGTATTTATGTTTACAGCGGTGGCGAACGCACTGAAAATTATATGTCATATGTGTTCGGCAATTCCCGCATAGTCGGCGCGCTTGTATCGGAAATAGACACCGCCGGAGAAACACACCTTTATTTCTACGATGAGAACACCGGAGAGCTTCTTGCGTCGGGTAGCAGCGGCGGCAACGGTATGGCATATACATACGATGCCGTAGGACGCATGACGCAGGCGGTACCTGCGACGGTAACGCAAACCCCCGATTGGAAATATACATATTCCTCTGTCAGCAATTCCGCAAATGTAAGCTATACCTATGATACGTGCGGCAGACTTGGCGGAATCACCACAGATACCACGACCTACACCTTTACTTACGACATCTTCGGTAACAGCTCGAGTGTAAAGGTCGGGGGAAGCGAGATAGCCTCCTATACCTACGGTTCGAATAACGGCAAGCTCGAAACGTTGACCTACGGGAACGGGGTTTCGGTAAAATATGTATACGACGAGCTTGACAGGGTTTCCAAAGTATGTTATAATGCAGGCAGCGGAACTTCATTCTCCGACGCATATCTTTACACCTACGATTCAAACGGAAATCTGAATAAAATAGAAGACCTCATCGCTGACAAGGTCACACTATTCAGATACGACAGCCGCGGGAGACTGTGTGAGTATTACGTAAACGATTCCGACAATGAGCTGGATCAGTCTGCACTCTGCCTGAGATATGACGAAGAGGGACGGCTGAAAACTCAGATATATACGCGGTACTATAAGTACGGTTCGGGAAGTATCTCATATTTCAGCTTTGATCAGAATTTCTCATATAACGATATCGACGGAACTCTTTCGGGGTGTGTTATCGACGGGGACGGATATTCCCGCGCGATAAACTATTCGTATGACGATTTCGGCAGGTTGAGTACAGTCGGAAAGAGCATGGTTACGTTGGATGGTGACGGCGTCGGACAAAACGTCTCTTATACCTATGTACAGCATAGCGATCCGGATGACGGCACGATCACGTATAACCGCGTTGACAGCGTGACAAACGAATACGTGACGCTCAGCAACGGGTCTTCTTCCGCACTCACTGCAGAAGCCTTTACGTATACATATGATGCGTCCGGAAATATAACCGAGATAAAGAAGAACGGTGCGACACTTTTCCGGTATGCTTACGATTCGCTGAATCAGCTCGTCCGCGAGGACAACACCCTGTCAGGTCGCACATATGTGTATACATATGGCAAGGCAGGGAATATTCTGAGCAAAAAGACCTACGGCTACACGACTGCAACGACCGTAAGCACAACGCTTTACAGCACGCAGACCTATTCCTATGACAGCAGCCGGAGCGGGGATATACTTACTGCGCTGAACGGGAGCACCATATCCTACGACGGGGCGCTGAATCCGCTGAGCTATGTCATAAATGGCTCCGAATGCACGCTTACATGGACTCAGGGCAGACGGCTTGCGTCGATCTCGGGTGAAGAAGGTGTAGATTACACCTATACTTACAACGATGAAGGGATTCGTACCGGTAAGACGGTTGACGGAGTTGAACACATCTACCATCTTTCCGGAACTCAGATTTTGTCCGAGGAGTGGACGGAAAACGGCGTTCAGCATCTGATAGTTTACTCCTACGATGCTTCGGGTTATCCCATAAGTATGACCTACCGCAAGTCTACCGATG